>JAWXBT010000105.1:0-24020 GCA_034440315.1 bacterium | reverse complement strand
ACATCGTCATTCTTCGAGAGAAAAGCCTCAACATATCCAGAGGATATGCTTGCGGTTTTCTCTCTCGACTTTCTTGTCTCGGCACAAATCTCACTTTTCTCGTTACGGAGATAGTTTTGCAACAGGCCCATTAATATAGTAGATTCAAGTAGTTAAAAAAATTGTAATAATTTTGTAAAAATATTGCAACCATTCTGTATCTATCGAATCAAAGAGAAGGGAGGGCAATTAAGCTTTTGACTTATTGCCTGTTAGATTGAGAGAGGTTCACAGCTGTTTTTTTATCGGTTAATGGTCTGCTGTAGAATTATAGTAAGTCCAAAAAGAACATTCCGAAAGAAAATATTTTTTTGGACTTACTATCCCCCGAGGGATGATAAATAGTTATCCCAACTAAATGGTTTAAGTAAACCGAAGGTTTTCAATAGAAAAGTATTCGGAAATTACTTATTGGGATAACTATAGTGTTTTTCAAAAGTCTTTGCCGAATCACAAGATATGGCAATGCAGACTAAGTTAAATCTTTTTTCTTGTTAACCCTTGGGGTTAGCTATGATTTTTGGAAATGAAAAACACTATTTATTATCCATCCGGGGAATATTAACTTTCTAAAGCCTTTTCTTTTCGGCAAAGACTTTTGAAAGTTACTATATTTGTCCGTGACCAGAAAAGGGAAATTTGACCGAGATGCAGGTCATAGATCGCTTTTGTAGTAGGACAGAATTCTATAGCAGATCCGAGTCAGGCTGAAACTTTATCTGTGGACTTTATAAGCAAATGGACAATTACGATCAAATACAACTTAGAATTCTTGAAAAGCAAGTCATTGAATGTAGTGACATCGAAGAGATTCTCTCGGACTATATAGATAATGAAATTATCTCATCTCTTAAAGCAAGAGTGGCAAATCATATTTTAAACTGCGAATGTTGCACCGAAGCTCAAGATGATCTCATGACAATTATGGCTGTTGCAAAAAGTCTCCATGACGCACCAATGCCATCTGGGGTTAGGGAGCGTTTGAGAAAGAACCTCAATGCTCGCTTAAATTTGAACCTATCCGATATTTAAATGATTCTAAAATCGATTTTTAATATTTCGTATTAACGGATATAGTCTAATACCTTATTAAATTTCGCATGGCTCAAATGAGTAAAGTTTTTCTAGTCGATGGCTCGGGCTATATTTTTCGTGCTTTTTATGCAGTTGCGCCTCTATCTACTAAAGATGGATTCCCAACCAATGCTCTATTTGGTTTTGTAAAAATGCTAACCAAACTTATTAATGATTCAGCCACAGAACATCTTGTTATGGTTTTTGATACAGGAGCAAAGACATTTCGTCATGAGATGTATTTAGAGTACAAAGCCAATCGTGCTGAGTGCCCAGCCGATCTTGTAAAACAGATGCCCTTTTTTAGAGATATCGCTAGAGCTTTCGGATTGAAGGTTATCGAGCAAGATCGCTATGAAGCTGATGATATAATTGGAACTTTGGCTACACGACTTTCTAAGGCAGAGATTGAGACTGTGGTTGTGAGTGGTGATAAAGATCTAATGCAACTTGTTTGCGACAAAGTTCAGATTTTTGATGCAATGAAAGATACTTGGATCGGAGCCAAGGAAGTTAAGGAAAAATTCGGCGTAGAACCTAATAGAGTTGTCGAGGTTTTAGCCTTAATGGGTGATAGCTCAGATAATATTCCAGGAGTTCAAGGCGTAGGTCCAAAAACAGCAACTCAACTCGTTGAGCTTTTTGGTGATGTCGAATCAGTTATTAAAGAAGTAGGTAAGATTCGGGAAACAAAGGCAATTCGAGGAAGAGAGAAAGTTGCAGCGTCAATTGAAGAAAATCTCGAAATTCTACGTCTGAGTAGAAAATTAGTTGAGATAGACTGTGATATGCCTCTTAATTTCGAACTTAATGGTTCACAGAGAACCTTAAGTCAAGTTCCTGATAGCGAACTATACGATCTATTGGTCAGGAGAGATCTTGATAATGATGCTCTACAATCTTTAGCGGAAAAATTTGAATTTGCTTCATTGCTAAAGGGAATCAAGGTTGGATCTATTTCAAAGAAAGAATCTACTCCAAAACAAGAATATAAAACCATTACCAATCAAAATTTCCAAGAATTTCTATCTAACCTTAAACAACAAAAACATTTTGCCTTTGATATCGAAACAACTTCATTAGATACCTTTGCCGCAAAAATTGTTGGCATGTCTTTTTGCTGGTCTGCTCAGGAAGCTTTCTATGTTGCGATTGGACATAAAGATCCAGGTGGTTTGCAGCAAGTAGATGAGACTGAGATTTTAAAAGAACTAACACCAATAATGGCCGATTCTCGTATTAAGAAATCAGGTCAAAATTTAAAATATGATATTCAAGTTTTAATGCAATACGGAATTGAAGTTGAAGGTGTTTATTTTGATACGATGATTGCTTCCTATCTTTTAAGTCCAGACAGACGGAGTAATAGTTTAGCAGCATTAGCCAAAGATCATCTAAATATAAATGTCATTGAATACAAAGAAGTTGTCGGAGAGTTAGCTGATTTTTCTTATATTACAATTGAAGCTGCCACAAGATACTCAGCAGAAGATGCTCATATGGCCTGGCTTTTGATCGATAAACTTGGGCCAATCTTAAAGCAACGAAATCTACAAAAACTTTTTGATGAAATCGAAATGCCTCTAGTTTCTGTCTTAGCAAGGCTTGAGAGACAGGGAATTAAGCTCGA
Organism: bacterium; assembly: GCA_034440315.1. GTDB lineage: Bacteria > Bdellovibrionota_C > UBA2361 > UBA2361 > J135 > JAWXBT01. The sequence continues at coordinate 21,277 of JAWXBT010000105.1, read as the reverse complement.
TATTGATTTACTATCTGCACTTTCTGAGGAAATTGATTCTCGACTGTTGAAATTAAAAACCGATCTTTATGCGATGGCTGGAGAGGAATTTAATATTAATTCGACTCAACAACTTTCAAAGATCATGTTTGATAAGATGGGACTATCTCCCAAGGGAATAAAAAAAACCAAAACAGGAAAGGTTTCAACTAATCAAGCTATGCTTGAGATATTGGCAACTCAACACGAGTTCCCAAATACAGTCTTAAAATACCGCACACTTTTTAAATTGAAGAGTACTTACGTAGATGTTTTACCGACGTTAGTTTCACCATATACCGAAAGGCTTCATAGCAGATTTAACCAAACTGTAACTGGAACTGGACGTTTATCAAGTTCGGATCCAAACTTACAAAATATTCCAATAAGGACAGAAGAGGGTTCTAGAATAAGAAGTGCCTTTATTGCTGAAAAAGGTAATGTTCTTTTAGTTGCAGACTATTCCCAGATCGAACTTAGGTTACTGGCTCATTTAAGTGGCGATAGAAATTTAATTCAAACTTTCATAGAGAATGTTGATATCCATACCCGCACAGCTCGAGAGATCTTGGGCCTTGGACCATTGTTTGATATAAGTACTGATCAAAGAAGAATTGGTAAAACTATTAACTTTGGAATTATTTATGGAATGGGACCGTATAGACTATCAAGGGAACTTGGAATTCCAATGTCAGTGGCTAAAGCTTACATCGAAAATTATTTTGGAAATTACCCTAAAGTAAGAGAATATTTTGATTCAGTTGAACGAGATGCTCGCGAAAAGGGATTCGTAACTACTTTATTTGGGCGGCAACGTAACATCGCAGATATTGATGCAACCGGCCGAGATAAGGAGTTTGTCATAAGAGCTGCAATCAATGCCCCACTTCAAGGCACTGCGGCAGATATTATCAAGTTAGCCATGATTAAGATTGATAATTATATCAAAGCAAAACCCATTAAAATGATCTTACAGGTGCATGATGAGCTAGTATTTGAATGCCAAGAGGACTTTAAAAGCGAAGCAATTGAACTGATACAAAAAGAGATGGAAGGAGTGGTTTCTTTGGCTGTGCCACTTAAGGTTGGCATTGGTGTTGGTTTAAATTGGAATGATGCTCATTAATTGATTTAATAATTTAGGCACTGTATTTGTGGAAGAGGTACAAAAAGGATTTTTGATGAATTTGAAGATAGCTACTGGTTCTTCCCCAAAGGAGGAATCTGAGAACTCTTTGGTTGAAAGAGCCGCAAAAGGTGACAAAGATGCCTACCAGGTCCTCGTTGAAAAATATCAACAAAAAGTATTTTCCCTTATATTTAGCATGGTTAAGTCGCGAGAAGATGCTGAGGATATTTCTCAGGAAGCTTTTGTAAAGGCCTATCTTTCTTTGAAGAATTTCCGTGGAGATTCGTCTTTCTATACATGGGTTTATAGAGTCGCCTTTAATATGACAATCGACTTTAAGAGAAAGGTTGGTAGAAGAGGCGAGGTTTTATCAAACAGTCAGGAAAAAAATGTCGGGGATATCAATTTAGGAAAGAACGGCTCTTTCATTGATGGTCCGAGTAGTAAGCTTGCAGATCCTTATGAAAATTTTGAGAGGAAGCAACTTAGTTCTGCAATTGATAACGCTATGGCAAAACTTTCTGATGAACATAGGGCCGTCATAATGCTTCGAGAGGTTGATGGCATGAGTTACACTGAGATTGCTGATATTACAGGTATTACAAAGGGCACTGTAATGAGTAGGATCCACTATGCAAAGCGAAGATTGCAAAAGGCTCTTAAGGAGCTTGCTCCGGCCGGGGCTTGCGCAATAGAAGGTGACGAAGATAACGGTATGGAAAATTAATATATGAATGAATCGAAGATAAAATTATCAAACAAAGAAGAAGAGCTTTTGATCGGGCACTTCGATGGTGAGCTTAGTTTATTTCAAAACTTTTTAGCTAAGAGATTACTTCAATCTAATCCCCTCGCTCGTGAATATTTTGGATCTTTAAAAGAGGTTGCAGCTAGCCTGAGGTCTTTTAAAGCAGATATAAATGTGAATAATAAAGTAGATCTTTGGGATCGTATCGAACGACGTATCGATCAAGAAGAGAGAGCAGAATTTTTTCTTGGTACAAGAGATACTGCTAGATCTGAGTTACCTACCTCAAATTGGTTTGGACAGTTTGTTAATAAGAGTGTTTTTGGTGGAATGACAGTTGGTTTAGCAACTGCGGCTGTGGCTTTTGTCGCCTTAGATAATCGAACTGAGTCTACTCCAAATATATCTTTGGGAAATTCTGTTGCTGTAATTAACGAAGCTTCTCAAGCAAGATTTTCTCCTTTCGTAAATTCTGATCATAATGTTGCCAATCAAGTTGAATATGCTTCTTTCTCTGATTCTTCGGCATATCAGAGTCTTGCTCAAAAGAAAGTTTCTTCTAATAACGGTTTTAGAAATCAAAAGGATTTACGTACCTTAAAGAGAATGGAGATTCCATTTAAAGTTGATTGGATGAGAAGTGATGGCCAGGTTAGTTTTATCCAAGATCCTAGAAGAGGATCTACTGTTATCTGGGTCAATAAGGGATCTCAAAATCCTAGTAGGCCAATAGTGTTAGAAGCAGAACCAAAGTTAGTTACCTCTCCACTTGATTCTTCCCCCGAGTAGTTCAATGTTAAAATCTTTTATCAAGTTTATTTTCTGCGCAAGTCCTCTGATTTTTATTATCGGGGTTTCTAATATTTTTGCAGATGATAACTCCGTTTTCATTTCTGTTAGAGCCATCCAGGCATCTAGGGTAACTACAAATCAAGTTAATCAGGCTGGGCACAAAGTTTTACGAGAGATAAGTCCAGAGATTGTTGATATTAAGGGTAAACTCAGAAAGTTAAATTATAATTCTTTTAACTTGATAGGTTCAGAAAATAAGATCGTGCCGATAAATACTAAGGAGTCTTTTACATTAAGCGATGGTCAAAAAGTAACACTCCGTCCAGTCTCAAAGAAAGATGGCAAAGTCTGTCTTTGGATTAACTGGAAAGATCAAAATGGCATGAACCTTCTTGATACTCGCCTCCATTTTAGTGGTCCCGAAACAATGATTACAGGAACTGATGCAACCCCTGAATCAGGGATGATTTTGGCGATTGATGTCAAATAATGAAAACTAATGAATTGCTTGAGATGCAGTTGGGTTTGGGAGGCAGTTTTCTTCTTCCTCACATCCGCAGAGATCGTTGATCAGATCGAAGGCTCTAGCCAAAGTTTCAAAATCATTCGAAGTTAATTCAATTATTTCAAAAGCTTCTTCTTGAGTGAAATTTGGTTTTCTCATGAGGACCCTATCCCTAAAACTAATTGAACCGCTTAAGAAACCTTGCACGAAGTAGACCATATGAGATATCGGAATAAGCACAGATCTGCTTAAGAAGAATTTTACTTTACTTAATAAAGTTAGCTAGTTAGATAAGCTAGAAATGGATAGTAAGTGTCAAAAACCCAACACCCTGGTCAGATTTTCCACTATATTATAATTTAGAATTTTTTCTGAGGTAAAATTTTCCGAAGTGCAAGTAGGCTTGCTGCGAGAGATAGTAACTTTCTAAAGTCTTTGCCCAAAAACAAAGACTTTAGAAAGTTACTATCTCTCGGAGGGATAATAAATAGTGTTTTTCATTTTCAAAAATCATAGCTAACCCAAAGGGTTAACAAGAAAAAAGATTTAACTTAGTCTCCATTGCTTTATCTTGTGATTCGGCAAAGACTTTTGAAAAACACTATAGGTTCCCTAAAATAGTCAGTAAGATTATTGATCTTTGTGACAGATAAGGCCCATCTCGCAGTCTATTAATACTCGCTTAGTTTTAACCCACACCAAGTAATTCAACATCAAATACTAATGTTGCATTCGGTGGGATAGCACCAGGTGCACCAGCAGTACCGTAGCCAAGTTCAGAAGGAATTGTTAATGTTCTTTTGCCTCCAACTTTCATTCCCGCAACTCCCTCATCCCAACCTTTAATGACTTGACCTGCTCCAAGATTGAAATTAAAGGGCTGACCTCTATCCACTGAACTGTCAAATTTATTACCTTTAGTTCCGTTTTCTTGAAGCCAACCAGTATAATGCACAGATACAGATTTTCCTTTTACTGCTTCAGCCCCAGCTCCTACAACTGTATCGTCAATTTTTAAACCAGAAGGTGTTGTTGTTGCAGCCATAAGTGAGGAACTCCATACTAAAGAAACAATAAGTAATGAACCAAGAAATTTATAGACCATAATTGTCCTAAAAAATTTAAAATATATAACTCAGTTGATAGATTTACGAGATTTCACTTGAATTGGCCAGTGTTCAGATTAATGAGCGTTTTAATAGTATTGAACAGATTAAAATTGATTTTGCAGAGATTTAAATAATCAGCATTCTTAAGGGCATTCTTAGATCTATAGTACTTTTCAGAAGTTTTTTGCAGAATGAAATGAGGCAAAACTTCTGGAAAAGACTATATCCGCCGAAGCCCTGAGCTTGTCGAAGGGAGCTTGTAGAAGGGAGCTTGTAGAAGGGGCAAGGAGGATTATTTTCGGCAAGGACTTTTGAAATTCACTATAATCTAATAATTTTTCTTATTTTTTCTTCTACGAAGTAAGTATCATAGCTCCGTTACATTGAGTTCTTCTTTAAAATTTCCGAAAGTTTATATATTGGCTTTTGCCATTAAGTTCTGAGACTTAGGTTTAAACAAGGTTCTGGTCTCTAAGTTGCAATTTATATTGCAGGTTCGAACTTATGAAAAGGTTACTAACTTGATTTCTTACAGCGGTCGTTGGCAAAAAATACTATTACTCCTATCAGTCCTATTATGGGCAATGCCAACTTTTGCTAAACCGTTACCTAAAATAATTATCGATTCTCAGAATCAAGCAAGTTTTTATGAAGTTCTGCCAACGCAAGGTAAGGTGATTACCTGCTATGTTAAGAATGGAATTAAATATGCCGGTAAAAAGTCCTCTGTTGTTCTAAGTGGCGGCCTCAGTAACATTTGGAAAGATGATAAAATTAAATTAAATAAAATAGCTAAGACAAAAGGAAAATTAAGTAATGCCTTCAAAAAAGAAAAGAAAAAAAATAAAATTAACTTAAAACTTTGTAAAGATAACAATCCTCCAGTAGTCACCCCGACACCAACGCCGACTCCAACTCCAGTACCGCCAACTACTTTTCAATGTGGTAATGGACTTCTTGAAGGTGCTGAGATTTGTGATGATGGAAATAGTATAAGCGGCGATGGCTGCTCAAGTCTTTGTTTAAATGAAAATTGTGGTGATAATGTATTGCAGCCTCTTCTAGGTGAAGAATGTGATGATGGAAACTTAGTTTCAGGAGATAATTGTTCCGTAAGTTGTAGTGTTGAAGGCACTACCGTTCCTCCAGGGAGTGGATTTTCAGGGCCAACTACTGAACCAGGCCCAGTGGGCAATCCTGCTTCATCAGGATATGGTGCCAAGGTTATTGCTCATTGGAATACTGTACCATTTCAAACATTTTATGATGAAATGAACATAGGTGTCGTAGCCTTCCATATGAATGGAATAGATAGGGTAGAATTTGCTGTTAACGGGGGAGCTTGGACTGCCGTTGATACAAAAACAGAGAATCCTGAAACTTCAACTGTTGAATACTGGGTTAAAATTAAAGCAAGTCAACTAACTGATGGGAGAGTGGAGATAAGGGCCATAGCTTATCCAAGTATTGGTCAACCAAGATTACTTGAGTCTTTATTTCTAAATGCAAATAAAAATCTAACCCTTCCAGATAATGTTAGATATGTCTCAATGGGTGGAAATGATGTGACAGGAAATGGAACATCGACAGCACCATATCTGACTATTATGAAAGCTGTAAATTCCTTGCAGGTTGCAAATGGTGGAGCAAACGCAGATGGAGGCAGTGTATATTTAGAATCCGGTAATTATACCTTTGGTACTCATATTCAGGCACTCAATACAACTACTGTAAATAGATGGATAACAGTTAGGCCACGCCCCGGCCTTTCAAAAGCAACGGTATTATTAACAGCCAAGGCAGCTGATGGCTTAAACACAAAATTGGTTCATCTTGAAGATTTAACAATTAAAGTTGAACTAGAATCAAATATTGCTCTTACAGATTATCTTTGGATTGAGAACTGTAAGGTTAAAGGAAATGGTCCAGATACTGTTCCTGATGATATGGGAGATGGATTCGTATCGGGGAGTTCCGGGTGGAGCGAATTTTATATTACTGACAGTATTGTTACAGCCACTAAAAATGGATTGCCTGCCAAGATAGTAAGAAATGTTGCCATGGATCATCTGGGTTCTGATGCCTTCTCTGGTGCGCGCTTGGTAGTTAATTCAAGTGTCGATGATATAGATGCTGGAGATACAATTTTTAATCCAAATTTTATAAGATTTGATTTATCTTCTGGAGATGTTGAAAATAGAATTTATTACGGAGTTTCAGGATTAAATGTTACCGCTCCGGGATTTGTAGTCGTTGGTGATGGGGTAAAGTCATTGAATAATGTGGCTTTTGTTAATGTACTTTTTGATTATAGACCCTCATCGATGATTACTTTTAGTGAATGGACCGATGTGATCTCCTCACATATTCTTTTTTGGCATATTACCTCAACTCAGCAGTTTAGTTGGTCTACTGACAAGAATAATCTTTCAGCTATTTCTATGAAGAACAATTCATGGGAAGGATTTACCGCTTTTGGAGCTGCGGCGGACGATGTTCTTGATCAGCAAGATGTCAATTACAACCATTTTGTAACTAATGCCGTGGGCATTAATTTTGCTCCTGGTACGAATGTATCGACTGGTGTTGCTGGATATAATAATATGACCCTCGACGACTTTACTCCAAGTGTGAGTGCCGCAATTAAAAATCGTAGTACTGTTTCCGTTATTCCAATTGATATTGATGGAAATTCACGATCGATACCGGTTTCGCTCGGAGCTTATGAGTAAACTTAGGATAATACTTCTTCAAGCCGAATAAAATCTCTTTTAGGATCAAGGATATTAATTTTGAATTTTAACTTATCGCCTGGAGAAACTTTTCTGTTTAGAGAAACTTGTACAGTTATGAATATTATATCTAACTGAACTATTGGATTCTTTAGATCGGTTCTAATAACAGTTGCGCCAATTGTCGGAATATTTTTCAATTCCTGTTGTAAATACTTCAATAGCCAAAATCGCTTAGATTCTTGAGAGAGATATCGAGCAGAAGAAAGAGGCACTTCAGTTTCAATAATAATATCTTCTAATTCTTGTTTAGAATAAAAAGGCTCAGCTTTTAAGATAAAATTTACTAATTGTCTTTGCACTACTAGGTCAAGGTATCTTCTTATGGGAGATGTGACTTGTGTATATAGACTTAAGCCAAGACTAGAATGGTTTGATGATATTGTGGTGATAGAAGATCTCTTGAGTCTTGAACGAACTAAGTAGTCATAGGCGGGACCGACCGGCACATTGTTTGGATTACTAAATGGATCAACATCTGAATCAGGTTGGGTTCTAAAAATAATTGGCAGGTTGTTATCTTTAGCAAATTTTGCTGATAGATGATTTGCGAAGATCATCATTTCACCAACTAGAGTTCGGGCTGGACTGCCTTCATCAAATTCACCCAGTGTTAACTTTGCTTGGTCTTTAACCTGAACAAAAACATCCTTGCGATCAACTCTAATTGCACCTTGATCGATCCGATCAACTTCGAATTTATTTGAGATTTCCTGAAGTGTTTTGAGAGCCGTAATTTCTTGGGAGGTGAAGTTTGGGCTTTGGTTAGAGATAAAAAGTTGATCAAGTTCATCGTAGTTATATCTTTTGCCAACTTTGATGTTTGATACATAAAAATTTGTTTTTAAAATTTCAAACTCAGAATTAAGTTCGATCATGTAAGATAAGCAGGGCCTGATTTCCCCTTGTTTTAAGCTTAAGTGCTCCTGAGACAAAGAAGTAGGGAGCATATGAATTGTCATCTCGGGACAATATACGGATGTTGCACGAGCCTTGGCTTCTCTTTCAGTTTGACTATTTATATCTAACGAGGAGGCTACGTCAGTAATATGAATTCCTAGAGTAAATCCGGTATCGGTTTGTTCAATTGAGAGAGCATCATCCATGTCCTTTGTTGTGATGTCATCAATTGTAAAAACAAAGAGCTGAGTAAGATCTTTGCGAACTTCCGAGTTAAGATCCTTCGATTTAAATTCAAGGGAAGCAGATTCTTTAATGACATCCTGTGAAAACTCAATTCGAGGATTATATCGATAGAATGCTAAATTTGTTCTCTCATTGAAATGACCCACGGCTTTTAACAACTCGAATGCTTTATCATCAGGTCTGCCTGGCAGCGAAAGATTTAATCTTTCTGCAATTAGATTTATTAGATCTTTTGACTCTTTGGTTTCCGGACCTTCTGTCGATTCAGCAGCTAGTGCTTCGATTAATGGTATCCAGTTAAGAGCCGCTATAGAAAAGGGGATTGAATTGTCTTTTAGTTTTTGTGCAAAACATTCTATGAGTTCATTTTGTTGACGCTCTTTTTTACTCTCGGCCTCTTGAGCTTCAATCATTGAAGTCACGGCCTCTTTGCTTCTTGCAATAAAGGTATCTTTTCTTCGTTTGAAATATGTCTTGTCATCTTGGAGTGTCAGTCTAATTGCAAGATGACTATCCAAGTCAATTTTACCAAAAAAAAGTTCACATACTTCTTGAGTACTGACCTCGCTCTCTTGTCCTTCAAAAGATTCCCAGACAGTTTCTAGATTGATTTCATTTTTTGCGACACTTGCTTTAGATAATAGATCGTCAAGAAATTTTGCTTTCAGAGAAGATTTTTCAATGTTAATAGGGATTCTTCCAGCCAATGAATATAAACGATCGGAGCTTAAATCGATTTCGCTACCCTTATTATTGAGAATACGATACTTGTCTTTTTTTGATCCAAGAACTACGCCCAAAATAAGATTACTGTTGTTCTCATAGATTACTATTGATCCATCAGAGAAACTTGTATCAGGATTTGAACGTGAAGAATTGGCAGGAAATAATTTCATTAGGATTGACCAGCCGAGGATAGAGTGGAATTAATATCGTTGTTAAAGCCAGAGATCTTTTGGTTGATTTCCTCACGCATCATACTCTCTGTGATGGTCAGTGAAGAGAACGAGCTTAAAAGTGCTCTAGAGATATTAATAATTGCTCCAGCACCTCTAGCATCAAAGTTTGGTAGAAGATCTTTAGCAGTTCCTCCCTGTGCCCCATATCCGGGAACTAAGAATAAATTATCTTTCATAATATTTCTAAGTTCCGCAGCTTGTTCGGGATATGTTGCTCCAACAACGGCTCCCAGACCTGAAAATCCAGATTTTCCTTTTAAGGCACTGCCATTTTTATAAATCCATTCTGCAATTATAAAACTCAGAGTTTTGTTGGAACTTTTATCGACGAGACCTTGTAATGCTTTTGCTCCAGGATTAGAAGTTTGAGCCAAGATAAAGATGCCCTTACCGTATTCGATGCAATCTTTCAGAAAGATTTCGAGAGTATCAAAGCCAAGAAATGGATTTACCGTTAGGGCATCGCAACTAAAGAAACTTTTTTTGTGATTATTGACGATAGATTTTCCTAAATATGCGTTACTGTAGGCAACGGCAGTTGTGCCGATGTCACCTCGCTTTCCATCAACAATAACTGGCAGGGACATATCATGAGCAAGATCGCAGATTGAAGCAAAGGCACGAACCCCAGCGATTCCATATTGCTCAAAAAAAGCTAAATTTGGTTTAATGGCAGCAATCTTTCCAGTTAAAGACTCAAGAGCAATTTTATGAAAATTAAAGAGGGCATCATTTAGAGAGTCTTCTTCACTTCTGTTTTTTGAGAATGATTCTTTGAGAATAAATTCAGGTATGGCTTCAAGTCTAGGATCAAATCCAGCAACAACAACGCTCTTAGAGCTTTTAATAGAGGAGTATAAAGTATCTGCAAACATTTATGGCCAAGAAAGAAAATTTCAGATTCATTATCTGTCTTTTCGTATTGATTATCAATGGTATCCAGGAATACTGGTAGTTGATTATTCTAAGGCCTGCTCGAGATGTTTGTAAGGATCTAACTTGCTATTGTCTTTAGAAAGGCTAGAGATTTTTTTTATCTCAGTGAAGAAATTTGGCCAGTTTCTGTCAACCTTAATCCATAGTTTTTTAAAGCTAGTAAGTTTAGTCATATAGAATTTTAGTTGCATAAGTTGAGAATTGTTGATCTCTTTCAAAATCCTCATTTCTGGATATTTTTTATGCAGCGGATTTACATGTTTTGTGAAAATTTTACTCCTTAGAATAAGTTTAACTTGTTCTGAAGCCTTGCTTTTATAAAGTTCATCAAGCTCGCTGTACAAATCTTCAAGTACCAATGCGATCTCAAATTCCATATCGTTTCTTTTATTAGCTATCCCAATCCAATGTGGATCAGCAATGGAAGTATAGAACTCGATAGCTGCCTGAAAACCAACGAAACTTGCTAAGCTTTCGTTAAATGGCACGCTGCCTGGAATCCAGACAGTAGAATGAGTTGTTTCGTGGATCACAGTGTTAACAATCCAGTCATCTTGGTTTTTAAGAGTTGTTGAGAGCACTGGATCGTTAAACCAGCCCAAAGTACTCAAAGCTTCACTGCCTCTAATTGAGGTTTCAAAGCCAAGTGTTTGAAGTCGACGCTCCTCCTTCTCCGCTGCTTTTTTACTAAAAAAACCTTTATATGGAACTTCTCCAACAATAGGAAACCACCAGGTATGCAATTCAAATGAAGTTGGCTTACATCCGGCAACGACCCAAACAAGTACGTCATTATCCACTTGTGAGTAAGTGGTAAATGATTGTTTAGGCGTTAAACCCATCTTTTCAGCAAAGTCTCGGGCATCTGTAACTAACTTTAATTTTCTTTGTAACTCAGGATTAATGTTTTTTTCTTTAATGAGTTTTTGAATATTTTGACGAGCCAGGAGTATCTTACTCTCTTCGTAGGCAGCTCGGATATAAAAACCTGGGGAGCATCCAAATATACTTAAACATAAAAATGCTATAAAAAAATTCTTCACTGGAAGTAATCTCGTTTGTTTCGTTAAGTACTATATTAAGAAGACTTGTATTAAAAAAGTCACAACTAAGCCCGCGAGTAGATCGTCAGCAATGATTCCGATTGATCCTGGTAGTTTTTCGGAGGTTTTAATTGGTCCTGGTTTTAGAACATCAAAGAATCTAAACATTAAAAATGAGATTAGAATCATTATGTAATTATTTGAAGCAATGCCCCAAAGACTGATCGACATTCCAACCCATTCATCGATTACGATATAGCCTGGATCTTGTTTACTTTTCACTTCTGCAAGTTCGTTTGAATTGATGCTCGATTGAATACATCGAGAAATTGTTAATATTGCTAGACAAAGCAGGATACCAAAGAAGATAGTTTCCGGAACTTTGAAGATTCCAATAAATAGCCACCATATTGGTATGAATATTAAGCTACCCCAGGTGCCAGGGACCCGAGGTAAAAAGCCTGAATAAAAACCGCTAGCTATGAAATGAGATATTTTAGTCATGGGATAAGCAGTATTGACCAAAATTTCGTTCTTGCGAAGCTCCCAAAATTTCTGCTAGAGTGCCCTTGCTATAAGTTACTTAAAGTAATAGGAGATAAGTTCCTGTTATTTTTGCATATTCAGAAGGTCGTATTTCATGGATAATGTTGGCGGACAAGAAACTGGGGATTCTTTGCTTGCAACTTCTCGAGGTGGGCTCGTTTCTGCACGAGGCACTTCGGATGGCGTAGTTCTTAGGCTAGATGGTCGCGTACCTGATACTAGTTTAAAAGCTGCACTCTCTGAATTTATGGAGCCCAGAAAAACCTTCTTAGGTGGCCAAGAGATATCTCTTGAATGGATTGGGGTTCGCCCAGGAGTAACTTTAATAAACGAAGTAACCTTATTACTTCAAGAGCAGTTTGGAATTGCTGTAAAGACTTCTAAAACTAAAGAACCTACATCATCTGGATTTGCACAAGTTATTCCTAATTCAGCTTCAAGTATTAATCGTGATTCGATATCTTCGAGAGAAATAACAGTAGCCAAGACTCCAATTGCAGAGCCACCTCCTGCTATATTTCATGATTCTCATGGAGACGACGAAGAGAGAGGGCTTTTTGCCGGGATTGATGATTTTGCGCCAATTGATGATGAGCCAACTTCTAGGTCAAAAAAAGATGCATCACAAAAACTCTCTTTGGCAGATCCGAGCTTGTGGGATGATCCTGATGCTAGAGTTATTTATAGCACCCTGCGCTCGGGACAACGAATTGAGAGTGAGCATTCATTAATTATTATTGGGGATATTAATCCTGGGGCAGAAGTCGTGGCCGGTGGCGATGTTTTCGTACTTGGATCGTTGCGTGGAGTCGCTCATGCCGGCGCGTATGATGAAACAGGCGGTGGCAGAACAATCTTTGCACTTATTTTGCAGCCGACTCAATTACGAATTGGAACAACAATTTCAAGGGGATCGTCAGAAGGGGGGAAAGTACCAGAAATAGCCAAGGTAGAAGGCAACATGATAGTAGTGGAGCCTTTTATCAAAAAGTCTGGACCAAAGAGGTGGTAATTAAATTAAGATCGAATACTTTAACTGTAGTGTTATAGAGGTATATTGGAATGAGCCTTGCTAATGGTAGTAACGAGAATGGTAAAAAGCTCGGTGATGTTTATGTCGTCACTTCTGGTAAAGGTGGAGTAGGTAAGACTACCGTCACTGCTAGCTTGGGAGCTGCACTTGCACTGAAAGGAAAGCGCACATTAGTTGTGGATGCTGATATCGGTCTAAGAAATCTCGATGTGATCTTAGGACTGGAGAGTCGAGTGGTTTTTAACCTTGTCGATGTTGCAAAAAAAGTTTGCAAACCTAGCCAAGCAATTATTAAATCCAAAAAATCTAACAATCTTTACCTTTTACCAGCGTCTCAGACTGATGAAAAGGATGTGATAAATGAAGAAGATATAAAAAAAGTAATTGAGCAGTATCGCAGAGAGTTTAATTATATTCTTATCGATTCTCCTGCTGGTATTGAGCAAGGCTTTAAAAATGCCTGTGCAGCAGCTCAGAAAGCAATTATCGTTACAAATCCTGAAGTTGCTTCGATTCGTGATGCCGATAGAGTCCTAGGACTCCTTCATTCCCGTAGCATAGAGCCACAATTAATAATCAATAGAATAGATTTTAATATGGTTCGTCGTGGGGATATGTTGTCTGTTCACGATGTTCAGGAGATTTTAGGTATCGATCTTGTTGGTGTTATCGAAAGAGATGAGGATGTCATTATCTCAGCGAATACTGGAGAGCCGGTAGCCTTTAACCCAAAATCTATTGCTGGCCAAGCTTTTATAAGAATTGCACGAAGACTTTGTGGTGAGGATGTACCAATTAAGAATTACATCCATGGTCAGAGTTTTTGGGGTAGGCTTGGACGTCATTTCGGTGTAGCCTAATAAAATTAACTTAGTCCTGTTGTGGAGCTTAGCCGTGTTTTCTGCTCTAAGTAAGTTTTTTGGTAACGGATCTAGTAAGTCAAAGGCGAAAAGCCGTTTGCATCTTGTTTTAGTACAGGATCGCACAGGACTGAATGGTGATGAGATGTCAGATTTTAGATTAGATCTGCTGAATGTTCTCAAAAAATACTTTGTAATAGAAGATAATGGACTAGATGTTCAGTATCAAAGAGACTCAGGAAGTACGACTCTCAGCATTAATTCTCCTGTTCTAAGACGGAAGCCGCAAGTTGTCTTGTCAAAGAAAGAGACAGTAAACGCAGCCCCAGCTTTATAATAATCTGATTTTTATTTTTCGGTCCTAACGTACATGCCTGGGCCAGAGAACTCAGATAGATCTAAAAACGATTCGCCTAACAACGCTTCTAGCGATACGGGATCATTCCAGGATTTTGAGATATCTAGAAGTTTATACGACAGACTTCTCGGCTCGCCTACTACCCAAGGGCCATTTGCTAGAATGTGCTTAGATCAGGGGTATCATCTTTTATCCGAAGCCCCCAGCCAATATCAAAAGAAAGCATATCTTAGAAGATCGGAATTTCAATATGCTGTAAATGATGGGCTCTCTGAAATAATGCAAGAGGCGAGATCTCCTTTAGTCGTATCTCATCCAGATACATTTAATAGAGATTCTTATTTTGGATCGAGATCGCTAGTTTTTCTGGAAGATTTTAGATCTCGCTTTATCGAGAATCCCAGGCTTTTAGATGCTCCAGTTGCTTTTTCAAGTGATGGAAAATCATATTATATAACTCCATATGAGATGGCGTCTTTAGTAATGATTGACGTCCCTTTTTCCAGCAACGGTATTTTAATTCGTCCAATATATTCCGATCAAAGATTTAAAGAGCCAGAGGCATTAGGTTGGTTGAAGCGGGAGTTAACAGAAAATAAAAATTTAAAAACTGCCCTTGGACTTCTTTATAATGAGGCACTTGCAATGTCTTTTTCACAACTAAGCATTTCTACTTCTAGACTTATAAATACTAGGATTGAAGCCACAATTGTAAACGACTCGTCTTTGGCCGTAGTAATTAATAATAAAGTATATGATGTGCAATTTGGAAATTTTGATGGAACACCTGTAGGGAAAATCGGCCCACTTGAATGCAGAATTTTTAGAAAAGATGGAAGTGTGATTGGAAGATCACAAACACCATTTGCTTATTTTTTAAAATAAAATCCTCACGTTCTTTAAAAAAATCAGAAAATCTAAAAACCAGCAGCCATTTTAAATTCATCACTATTCCTTGCTACATTGTGTGCTCTGCAAAGTAGTCTTAAGTTTTCCGAAGTATGATTGCCACCCATCATAAATGGTTGAACATGATCTACTTCTAGATCCCATTTCGAACTACAGCGTTGTCCCGCGAGTGAAATAAAACTACAGCAGCCATTATCTCGTATAAAGATTTCATCGCGTAGGATTACGGGGATATGTCTCTTTGTAATTTTTACTTTTGATCGTTGTACTTTATTCGGATGTTCTTTATTCGTTTTCTCGTTTGTTAATTTGACTACCCTTTTTTGAGATCTTTTTTCCGGTGATTTTTTATCGATGTAGAGTTCTATAGCTTCGGTGAATAGATTTTCAAGCGAGACTCCTTGGGGATACTTGCCGGAAAGAAGATTTTTTAGAGATTCAATCTTTTCCACAAAACTTCGATCTGCTGTAAAAGTGATTTTGACTTTTTCAATTGTTTTTAATGAGGTTGTAGGCTGATTTAGAATGTTAAATAATGGCCGGTTTATACTTTCTTCTGAAACTATGTTTGACAATTCACTGTCGGCACGTAAGTAGAAAAATTCAGATTTGAGACACTGGAAGAAAGCTACTTCCTCTTCTCAATCTTACTTCTACCGCCCATATATTGTCTGAGTGCTTCAGGAATTGTTATCGTACCATCCTCATTTTGATTCAGTTCAATAACTGGAATCAAAACTCTTGGTGAAGCAATGCAGGTGTTGTTCAAGGTATAACAGAAGTGAAGTTTGTCGTTTGAATCCCGATATCTAAGATTTAATCTGCGAGATTGAAAGTCATGAAAAGTTGAGCAGCTATGAGTTTCACCCCAACTATTTCGGGAAGGCATCCAAGATTCAATGTCATTTTTATAGACTTGACCACGCCCGATATCGCCACCACAAACATCAACTACTCGGTAAGGAATATTCAATAGTCGTAATATTTCTTCTGCATTGCCTAAGATCTCAGCATGTAATTTTTCACTTTCTTCTACTGAATTTGAGGCAATCACAACCTGCTCAACTTTATAGAACTGATGTATTCTATAAAGACCCTGGGCATCTTTGCCGTATGTTCCAGCTTCTCGTCTATAACATGGAGAATACCCAGCGTAACGCTTTGGAAGTTCAGATTCATTTAGAATCTCGTCCATATGATATGCGGTGACTGGAACTTCGGCTGTACCGATTAAATATTTATCGTCACGTTCATCGAGATGATATGCTTGCTCCTCGCCACCTGGAAAATAACTCGTGCCTTCCATAGCTTGATAACTAACAATGTGAGGTGGCTCCATTAGGATAAATCCCTTTTTAGAAAGTAGATCGCGGGTCAGGGATAAGACAGCATGTTGCAAAAGAGCACCATCTCCTTTGAGGAAGTAATTTCTTGAACCAGCAATCTTTACACCTCGTTCGATATCTAGAATATCTAATTCATTTCCAAGCTCAACATGACTTTTAGGAGTAAAATTAAATTTCCTAATCTCACCCCAAGTTCTTATTTGAACATTTTCAGTATCGTCTTTTCCTTCGGGAACTCTAGGGCTTGGGATAGATGGAATTAAAAGTTGTAGTTTTCTCCAAGTAGCTTCTGCTGCGCTTAAGGCCGGTGCTGCTTCTTTAAGTTTCGAAGAAACTTCTTTCATTTCTTGCAATTTAGTTTCTTTTTCAGCCCCTTTTAGAGTTGGAATTTCTTTACTGGTTTTATTTTGCAAGGCTCGCAGAGATTCTATTACTTGTCTCTGTTCCTTCAGAGAAGCATCGAGTTTTAAAAATTCTTCAATATCAAAATTGATTCGTTTTTTAAGACAAGCTTCTTTATACTTTGTTGGATTAGTTCGCAGGTCGTGTAGATCTATCATTGTAATTTCAAGGTAAAAACTTTGGTTTAAAGCTTTCTTTTTACACTTATAGTAAGTCCAAAAAGAACTTTCCGAAAGAAAATCTTTATTTGGACTTACGATCAGCCGCAGGGAGCATAAATAGTTATCCCAACTATACCAAGTGTCAGAATAACGGAGAGAAATTTCATCTAAAGTGAAAACAAGTAATGAAGCTCTCCTTTCTTGACTAAAGACAGTTTTTCTAATGACCCTTAGTATTAATTATTTTGCCTCCCTCTGGTCGGCATAAATGTTTCAACTAGACCAAAGATTTTCAACAGAAAAGTATTCGGAAATTATTTATACTATATATTTAGAGTCGTAAAGAGGGCCGAGTAAAGAGAATCAAGGGGTTAAAAATCCATGTTGAATAACCGAAAGACTGGTAGGTATTTTTGAAGATTCATATGCTCTTGTTTCCAAGGCCGATAAAGTCCAGCTTCCAGCTAAAATTGTTGGTACATCATATTCGATTTTAACACGAATACTCGGAGGAGTAATTACTGGAGATTGCGCAACATCTGGATCTATATGGATGCAGTTTGGATTATGGATATTTCCACAGTTAAAATTTGCATTTGGTAAAATTGCAGTAAGCTCAGCTTTTGCATTAGCAACTGCAATTGCTGATTGAGGAGAAACTCCAGTTAGAGTCGTGTCAGTAACGGATTCAAGGTGTGTTATTTCACTAGCCATCCGAAAAGCTGCCTCTTGTATGGCAGATCGACTTCTAAAAAGCGTAACTGTATCGATCAAAAGAGTTAATATTATGATAAAAGCAATGACAGAGAAACCTAATTCAAGAGTAATGGAGCCAGAATGTTTTTTAAGTAAAGACATTTTATCATGAGGTTAATTAACAGGTGGCATTCTAATTGATCTACAGGATAAATCAAACAAATATTCCCTAGTTTATATATGCATTCAAAGCTTCTTGATTAGCAAATCAAACTTAATTATAGTCACTCGTACTCAAGAGTTAAAACTCCCTTATGCTGGGCTCTTTAAGAAGTAATGATTCTGAATCTGGCTTTGCCTCAACAAGGCAAAAACATCTATTTCTAGAAGATCAAAGTGGTGTCATCAGCCTTCTTCTAGCCGTTGCGATACTTCCAATTCTTACTTTATTGCTTTCAATTGGCCTTGAAGTCGGAACTGCCTTTTACGATCGAGGTGTTGAGCAAAAAACGCTTGATAATGCTGCCATGTATGCCGCCCAACAATTACCCTTCCTTCAAAATGCAGATTTAGCGGCTAAAACTATCATGGCAGCTCAAAGTGCAACTGTAAAAAAGTATGGTTTGGAAAGTTTAGCCGTCAGCGTGACTTCAGATTCAGTGCAATTAGTACTGACGATGCCGATGCATTTTCCAATGGCAGAAAATTTTAATATACCAAACAATTTGAGTTATCACATACGATCTCTTGCTCGGGTGCAACCAAGAGATGTTGCGATTTATTTTGATTCAAGTAGGTACCTAACTCCAGATTTGAACACAGCTTCTAGTCTCAATCCAATTTTTTGGGGATTGCCTTCAACTAGTGGTGGGAATGATTGGGTAGTTTTTAAAGATACTACGTTACTGTTTGATTCCCCCGATTGGAGAGCCGCAACTTTTTTTATGAATTTTCCTTCACCAACTGCACCCGATCCTGGCAATGATAATTATCCACAAAGGGTTGCAAATGTTAGAACTCAACAGTGCTTTAATCCTGCTTATTCTGCACTTAAGGAAGCTAGCATAAGATTGTATTACTCACTCTCATTGTTTAACCTAAATTCCGTAGGTGTTTTTTCTGGTCCATCTGCAATTGGGGATACTTTTACGATTCGTAATGTAAGAAAAGGTGGTTTTCCCTCTTCTTTAGAAGGGGAGGCGGTCATTGAAAATATTGCTAATTCAACTGAACAGTTACGAGATGAGCATTGCTTAGCTGCGGCAGAGATCGCACAAGCAGAATTAGATGTTTGGCGAAGTATAACTTCCCAAGATAATCAAGAAAATCAATTTCCTCCAGCAAAGACGGCACATGCCTTTCCTTCATTTAGCTCGGATGTAAATTCCGATATTTTAAATAATAATTATATGCCACCTTTTCAGCTCTTTGTTGATCACAACAATGGAAATTTTATTCCGGGCAATGAAAAATATCTTTCTGTTAGAGAGGCAGTCTGGGCCAGAAGAGCCAGTGTTAATAGGGTGCTTGATACGAGGACAGCGATTGATACTGTTGGAGATGCATTAAACAATGCCCCTTTAAGAATTAATGAAAGGGGGGCTTTGTATAAAAATGTTAGTCGCACGGGATATATTATTCTCGGACATATGCCACGTGTAAAAGAGTCGGGTGTTTGGTATAAACTTGAAGACGATGCTGATAAGGCAATGGTTAGACAGAAAATCAGAGATAGTTTAGATAATGTTAATTTAGATGCTATCTCAAGCAATAGATCCATTTTCATATATATTCTTTTAGTAAGAAACGAACAGATGTATCCTGACTGTGGACAATTATGTACTTCCTACATCAACGATCATAAATTTCTTTTTGATAGGATCGAAAATTGGAATGCGAATTGGAGTAATTTAAAAGTTAGTTTAGTAAGAGTTCCAGATAGCGGTTCCTTAGTTACTGAGCTTGCTGGATTTTTACCAACATCAGAACAAGCCGTCTTTTTAGGGCAGTAAAAAATGCATAAGAAAAATAATTTTCGAGGGATGTCATTACTAGAAACAGCACTTGTTATTGCTTTCATTTTACCAACTTTATTTGTAGCAGTTGGATTTATTGACTACGCTTATTGCATGCTTTCATTGCGAAATCTTGCTACCGAATCCCTGGGAAATTTTTCTGAAAAAACATTGAAATTAACAACTGGAGATCAAGGGTTTTATACTTATTCAAGAACCAATGAAGTTAGTACATTTACCCAAAATATTTCATTCGAACTTCAAGGTAAACTAACTTCAGCTTTTCAATTATACCATAGCGAAGATGTTAATAGATATTCAGTTCAGTCCGCTTTTGTTTTCTATGCAGTGAATGAAATGAGTGGGGAAGTTACTGCTGTATCTAATTGGGGAGATAGTTCTAGTCCTACTGGAGATTCGCATTATCGAGCTTTTCGCAAATTTCAAAATGGGAATCTTAATCCACCGGATTACAACAATCTTTCAACTCTTTTTTGTAATCCAGAGTTTCCTGTACCACCAGCATCGTTAACTACTACGATGCCTTGTAGTCCTTCTCAAGAAGCAGATCTTACAGGACCCGAGGGTAAATATTTAGCATTTGCTATACCATCCAAATCAAAAGGAGCTTTCTTGCAAGCAAACTATGGTCCATCGAACGCCTATAATGGAGCTACTATTAGTAATTATCTCCGTCATTCAGTTAAGATTGGGATAACTCTTACAGTAAGTATTGCTAATCGTCCTGCGGCAGGAGTCGTTGCAAAGTTTGGCTTACCAGCCACATTAAGTGTTACAAAAATTATCTCGCCTAGAAGTCATTTCTAAGTAAGTCAAATAGTGTTTTTATTTTCAAAAATAATGGGCCTGTTGCAAAACTACCTCCGTTACGAGAAAAGAAAGATTTGAGTCGAGACGAGGAAATCGAGAGAGAAAACCCCAAGCATATCCACAGGGATATGTTGAGGATTTTCTCTAGATGACTGACGAAGTCGCAGGCCAAAGATCTCTTTTTTTTTCAGAAGAAGTGAGTTTCGCAACAGGCCCTAAATAGTTAACCCGTAGGATTAACAAGAAATAAGATTTAACCTAGCCTTGCTCTGTAGAAAGGATATATATCTTTCAGTTATTCAGTTAAAAGGAGAGAGATCTAAGTTAGCTTCACTAACAACGATTATAAGACCTTTTCACCGGCGAAGTGAAATAAGTGAAATTCCCTAAGATTCTTTAGTTTAAAGAATTAAAAACTGCCACCATCTTTTCAAATATAAATGTAATTAAAAGCAGATTATTTTTTAATAAACTATTGACAGCCAAAAACGTGATCATCACTAAGCGTAACAAATATAGCTTAGAGCACTAATTAAAAGCCCAAAAATACCGAGTAAAAAATTGATCATAAAAAGCAGCCTCGTTGCAATCTAAAAGAGTGAGATCTCGTAAGGAGGCGGTATTTTTAGAGCCCAAAAAAACCTGTGTTATAAAGATAAAATCTTGGAAGGGGTTATGAATCTAGCAGTACTATAGTAAATCCAAAAAAGAAGTTGAGGCTCTTACTGAAAAGATTAATCCAGGTTTAAAGCCAAAAGAAATAGTTAAAGAGATCGCTGTAAAACTTAAAGAAACATCGGCATTACCACTCTTTGCTTCAGTCACACCTTCGAAAGAACCTAAAATCGAAGAGCGGTATGAGCTTACTTTTTCAGTCTCAAAGGAAGTTTATGAGAAATTTACAGCTCTTAAGACTCAACTATCAAATAATTCAGGAAAAGTT
>JAWXBT010000104.1:0-3145 GCA_034440315.1 bacterium | reverse complement strand
TTTTCTAAAGAAAATCTTTTTTTGGACTTACGATCCCCCGGCGGGACGATCAATAGTTATCCCAACTAAATATTTTAAGTAAACCGAAGGTTTTCAACAGAAAAGTATTAGGAAATTACTTATTGGGATAACTATAGAAAGCACTCATATTAAGGAATTTTCTCAAGATGATTTTGTTTCCATTTTCCGATTTTTGGTGGCTTTACTTAGGATTCATAGCTTTTATTCTCATTGTTCTGGTGCTCGATCTTGGAGTCTTTCATAAGAAAGCCCATGAGGTTGGTTTTAAAGAAGCTTCCATATGGACCACTGTTTGGATTAGCTTAGCTCTTATTTTTAACTATCTTTTTTACCTTTATTCTCATTATCTCTTTTCGACTAACGAGCGATTCACCTCGCTTCCTGGGTTCGATCCCGATGCTCAAGCAAAGACGTCAGCACTCGAATTTTTAACAGGCTTTGTGGTCGAGAAATCCCTGGCAATCGATAACCTTTTCGTGTTCGCCGTTGTCTTTGCATATTTCGGCATTCCAAAAAAATATCAGCACCGAGTTCTTTTTTGGGGAATATTAGGTGCCCTAGTATTTAGGGGTATTTTTATCGCCATGAGTTCGGTTTTGATGCAGTACCATTGGGTTGTAATTTTCTTCGGTGCTTTACTCCTCCTTACAGGTATAAAGATGTTCTTCGTTGGCACCAAGCCCCAGAATTTGGAAAACAATTTTATTGTCAAACAGCTTAAGAAAGTTTTCCGAGTTCATCCCCAAATCGAAGGTCAGAAGTTTTTTATCAAAAAGAATGGGCTTACTTACGTAACACCACCCTTTTTGGCTCTAATTTTTCTTGAGATTAGCGACATTATTTTTGCAGTGGACTCAGTACCTGCAATTTTTGCGATCACCAAAGAGCCTCTTATTGTTTTTACGTCAAATATCTTTGCCATCTTAGGTCTTCGTTCAATGTATTTCATGCTTTCTGGTGTCATGGATAAATATGCTTACATAAAGTACGGATTGGCTTCAGTTCTTGTTTTTGTCGGACTAAAAATGGTTTGGCTCAATCAAGCTTTTGGTGGAAAATTCCCGATCCACTGGTCTCTGTTTATTATCGCTGCCTTGATTGGCGGTTCTATTGTAGCTTCAGTCATAATTGATCGCAGCAAACGAAATACTTGAGTTTGAAAAAAAATAAAACCGGAGCAGCGATCTGCTAGGGAACGAAATTCGTTCTACAGTTCCCTATTCAGCATTAGAAATGAGAATCTTTTAATAATTAATTTTGTTGAATTAGTTACGTCTTTTTGAACCGAGAGATAAAAACTCTGATCTTACAGATATGAAATCTCCATTTGAATCAGGGAGTCTTGCAACGCAGCGAACAGAAGTTGGTTTTACTTTCAATAATTTGACATTGAACTTAACTTCGCCACTTGAGTTAGTTGTTCCCTGTCGTTGAGCCTTTGTGCCCTTTATTACTAAGTTAACAGTTTTATTTTCAAGAGCTATATATTCAGATCCGTTGAGGGCAGATAATTCACATGTTATCTCTGATTTGTTGCGCAAATTCACAGAAGAGATCTCAAGTTTTGCAGATGAGATATCTGGATCATCTTCAGAAGGTGGTGATTCTGGAGTTGGTGTTGGTGAAGGAGTTGGACTTGGAGCCTCAAATTTTAATGCCTCTTCAACATTGAGTAAGGAGCTTGTTGAATTTTTACCGAATAATCCAGCTATTACTGTACCAGTAGATAGTATCGAATTAATGACCTGTGAATAAACATAGCTTGGCCGATAGGCATAGATTAAAGCAATCGCTCCAGTTACATGAGGAGTCGCCATCGATGTACCATTATAATATGCGTACTGATTGTTTCTAATCGTGCTAAGTATGCTAACCCCAGGCGCAGAGATATCAACGCTCGATGCCCCAAAGTTTGAAAAGCCAGCTTTGGTAGCTTGTGAATCAGTCGCACCTACAGAGATAATATTTGAGAGAACAAAGCTCGCTGGATAGAATGGAGTAGAATCATTATTTGTACCGTTATTTCCTGCTCCAGCTACATATATAATGTCGGCATCCCCTGAGGAAGCAATTGCATTATACATGGCATTTGTATAGGGAAACCCACCATATGAGTTATTTGTGACTAATATATTAATTCCAAAATTGTTTTTTAAATTCACTAGATAATTTAGACAGGTAACAATCGCTGAGACAGTGCCTGTGCCAGCAGAGCTAAAAGCTTTGCATGCAATCTGACTTACTGTCCAATTGATGCCAACTACACCTCTAGAATTGTTTCCAACACCTCCAATTGTTCCAGCTACGTGAGTACCGTGTGATTGATCATCGATTGGATTTGTATCGTTATTGATAGGATCAATTCCGTGAATATCATCAATGTATCCGTTGCCATCGTCATCAATCCCATTTGAAGCAATTTCACCTGGATTGCTCCATATGTTGGCGGCAAGATCTTGGTGATTATAATCAATCCCAGTATCGATAATTCCAACGACTACGTTTGATGATCCTGTAGATAATTCCCATGCCTCAGGCAAATAAATTTTGCCATCACTCGTTGTGCTAGCTGAATACATATGGGGAAGCAGGGTGTCGTTGGGTGTACGAGAGATCTGTCCTTCGTAGTTTGGTTCACAAGTTAGCCCGCTAATCCGGCTTAGTCTCTTGATGACTGATTCGTTACATGGATTTCTAGATTTTGAAAAATGTTTGGAGGTGGCAGTGATTCTTACTTTCCTTTTTAAAGATATGTGAATTGCTGAATCTGATAATTTCTTGTTTGTAAGAGCACGAAAAGAACTTGATTTAACTCGACTTAATTTATGTGCTGACAATACAGAAATACCGGTACTGCTGATTGATGAATGGGGCAGTGAGAGTATGGCTTCACCTTGAATAAATCTAAAATTTTCTGCCACTAAAGGTAGGGTATAAAAAAAGAAAATAATAAAGAGAGATAGCTGGCGAAACATCAAGATATAAATCGGGATTAAATGGAGTTAAGTTTATGAAGGGAGCCATAAAATCAGCCTTTAATGAGATTAAGCTTATAGCAGCGCTACAGAGCACGTCTGCACTAATCCCAAATAGTTTTAAAGAGTTACTAGGCTAAGAAAAGTAG
>JAWXBT010000103.1:0-2795 GCA_034440315.1 bacterium | reverse complement strand
ATTATAAACGGTTGCAGGTAATTTTTTCAGTGCTTTAGAAGTTAATACTTCAATGAAAGATGTTTTTTTACAATTTTTAAAATCTTTCCAATGTTGGTATCCTTCCGGACCATGGTCAATAAGTACTACTCTGATTTTATCATCCTTATTGCATTTACTTATGTCATCAACAACACATTCACATTCCACTGAATTACCAATTACAGCTTGATTTAAGCCTAAATCACTTATCCATTTCTCCCAGCAATCATGAATTATTTGTTTGAATTTCTTTGTGATCAAGTTAACTAACTGCTCTCCTTCAAACTTTAAAACTCTCAAAGGCAAACTGGTTCTGAAGTATTCAAGTACTTTTACTTTCTCAGACTTATCTTCAATATCAATTTCAAGATTGTCCAAATCATCATGTACTACAAATTGATGATTATATACACTATTATTATCCAATAGGTGTTTCAAAAATTCATCCTGCGTAATCAGCCAAATGCCACTATTTCTGAGCCATTCTATTTCGCTTTTAAACTCTTCGCTTTTGAAAATATCACATACTACTAGGACTTCCTGAGGTTTGAGCATAAAGAAACGATATCCTAAATAGCATTCACCATCGTTAGATATTTTGACGGCTTTCAAAATATTCAGTTTCCCGAAGCTGTTAGCCAACTTATCATTACAGGTAACATCATATTCATCATCATCAATCAGGTTCAGATCAATTTTCCGTAAATAAGCAGCGGATGCTTCCATCTCGATTAAGCCCAGCGAACTAGACCTAAGTTGATTATTCTCACTGAGAATAGACTGGTTTATTTTATGATTTTGCTGATAACGCAACCAATCAATATATGAAATACTGTAAGAGGTCTTACTTACGTTTGTTTTAATTTCATCTGCGAAGATGTCAAGGTTTTTATCATCCCCAATAATAATTTCTTTGTAATCTCTCTTTGCCAGATTTATGTTGTCAAATATCTCTACGCAAATTAAACTTTGTGCTTCCTGCATTGATGTCTGTTCAAGTTCAGCCAATTGTTCATCGGTAATTTCAGAAAAACGTATGGTAAACTTTGTTAGAAAATCCTTTGGCTTCTCAGTATGCTTAGCTGTATTTCTGATTACATTTTCAATGATATTGTAGAATGCCTGATTTCCTAATACGTCATTGGGGATTGCCAAAGGAAAATCATTCGTTTCCCCTAAAGGCTCATTGCCTTTCTTAAATTGAATATTGTACTCAAAATTCGATAAACCAGAAATGTTTTCTAAAAGCAACCGAACCTTGTCCAAAGGTTTGAAAACATCTTCAAACATATTTTTTGATGTCTGCATTAATGGTGTACCGAATGACATATCACTCAAATAATCCATTCGGCATTTAACGTAATTATTATAGATAGCAAGTTGGTTAAAGGCTGTATGATCTTTTGCTTCCTTGTCTTTAAAATCATAAACAGGTTTATATGATTTTAAGCAATTGCTGTAGGAACAAAACTTTTCCAGGTAACCCGCATCAATCAACTTGTTCATTACATGGCTCCCGATATTGTGGCTCATGTTACGAGCCATTACCTGGGAAATGGCAGCACGTATGGCTTGTTTTTTAGATTCTTTACTTTTGTGGGGTAAAATCAATTCAAGAAGTTTGGACTCTAATAAGGGGGCATATTTTTCATAAGCATACAGTTCAATCTTATCAAAGTTTATATTAGGATTCTCCGAATACAATGTAAAATTGTATGTTCCGTGAAAATCATCTTCTTCTAATTTAATAATTGAAAAGAAAATATTAACTAAACTAATAGGATTACTGGGCTGGTTACTTCCTTGATTCAATAAATCTTTTTTCCAACTATTCTCTTGACAGAAAAAAACTGATGAGTGAAGAAGGGGAAGCCATTGTTTACATATATTATCATGCCCTTTTAGGCCTTCAGACAATTTTATTTCATGTAATAAAATTTCGTCTCCTTCATAAACCGAGTATTTGAAGTTTACATACTCATACTTAACAAACCCTTGCTTCTTATCCAGATTATTATAAAATATGAGGCTCAAATCTGACTTACCATCATTAAGACTCACTCGTGTTATCTCCTTATTTATATTATCGTAATAGCTCTTGTAAGGAACGTCAACTAAATATTCCTCTTTACCATAAATGTTTCCATAACAACTTAAAGAACCAATAGAAATATCTTTATTATTAATAAGGTCTTCTAATGACCTTATTTGCTTGAGCATTTCATAATTCTGGGGCTTACTATATGAATATGGATTAATTCTGCCTTTCTGTAGACTTCTCTCATTTTCGATAATATTAAATAATACATCAGCTAAAAATTCGCCATAGAATTTACAGGCTTGAAAGCTTCCTATTAAAGGGTCATTTTTGTTACCTTTGGGATAAATACCACTACTTCCTGGTCGTTTATAAATACTGGATGATTCAATAGTTTTTATTCTGTCCTTTAATATCTTTTCACTCACGCCTAACTTATGTGCAACCTTCTTAGCTAAATTGGCTCTTAATTCTCTAAACTCCCGCCTTATCTCATTCGAAAATGGATCATACGAATAAATAATAAACGACTTAATTTGTTTAATTGAATTATCGGTTAAATTCTCAATTATACTTTCAATAAGTTCATCTATCTTCTGAAATTCTAATCCATTCGATTTTTTTAGTACTTGTTGTATTTCTTCACAATTCTCTACAACGGAAAACCCACGATCAGAAATAATATGAGTTATTGACTCATTATTGATAATATCTGCAATCTCACCTACAACAATTT
>JAWXBT010000102.1:0-2651 GCA_034440315.1 bacterium | reverse complement strand
TTGTAAAAAATGTATCGAGGATTTTGAATTAAAATCAAAGAATGGAAAGATCGGAAAGAAGGTATCTGCTGGCGCATACAGTCAAATGATTAAGCGTATCAGCTCACCTACGAAACCAAACTTTTTCTTTATGGGTTATCTCGACACCATGAATGTAACTGATTTCTTCGTGATCCCTAAACACTTCTTTGTTTCTGAGATAATTGAGGAAAGAAAACCACTAACCGATACTGCTCGACGTGCTGGTTGGATTGGGTCCAATATCTTATTTTCAAAGATACCTAAGGCGGGACAGATATTTTATGTCGAAGATGGTAAAGAGATACCAAAAGTGGATGTTCTTGAAAAATGGCAAAAGACTGTCTTCTTGAAAAAGATAAAGAAAGCTGATGCGAAAGGCTGGATTTTAGATATCATGAATTGTATCGACGCTTTGAATAAGCAGGAATTTACCCTTGCAGATGTATACTCTTTTGAGAGTGATTTGAAAGTAATCCATCCTGAAAATAAGAATATTAAGCCGAAGATAAGACAGCAATTACAATTCTTGCGAGATAAGGGGTACATCGAGTTTATTGGTGATGGTATCTACAAATTGAAGTAATTGACTTTTGTTCTGATTCGATCAACGATCAGAACATGAGCGAAGAAATAAAAACATTTCCAAAGCATGCATGCCAGTTTTGTGGCTGTGAGCGTAAGTTGGTTGAAACGCTTATTGACGATGAGTTTATTTGGAATGAAGTCGACCAGATGTACCAACCGAATAAGTTCACCGATATGTTTGAACATACAGGCAAACAGCGTTGTTCACAGTGTAAGGAAGACTGGACCGGATTATAGAAGTCCCAAGCAACTAGGTATTAACAACTTTTAATTTAAGACTGCTGTATTAAAAGTTCAGGGCTTAAATTTTAATTTGCGTTTCTAACTTCTTGCTTAAACTCATCTAACTTTTCCTGGGTTATCCACAGTCGTTTAGAAAATAGATCAATATGAGCCTATATTTAAGGGTTTTACAGCATTTGACTTTACTATGCTAATATACTAGTATAGTAGAAGGTCTTACTATATTACCCTAAAAATATAGAAAAACATATGGAAGAAATACTAAAATACGTTCAAAACCAACTTGTCCAGGCTCCTTTCCGCCTAAAGTCATATACGGAGAACGAGCAAGGCAAGAAATATCCTCAAAGAAATATCTACGTGAAAGTAGACAAGTATCTGAGGGATTTTCTACATGCACCAAATGCCCAAGATCGCTGGATCATTATCCCCGGTCTCCGAGGTGTTGGAAAAACGACAATACTAGCTCAGCTTTATTTAAATTACTATCAAGAGATCGGTGATCGAAGAATGCTCTACATTTCTCTCGATGAGGTGGTGAATGTTCTCGGTTCATCCCTAAAGGATGTTTTGATCGCTTACGAAAGAATCATTGGTGAGAGTTTTGAAAAGCTCACCAAGCCAGTTTTTATATTTATCGATGAGGCACAATATGATCCTAAATGGGCTTCTGTATTAAAAACCGTTTATGATAGGTCCAACAAGGTTTTTGTTGCTTGTAGCGGATCATCTGCTGTTTCTCTGCAGACTAACCCAGACGTTATCCGTCGATCGATCTTCCAGAAACTGTTCCCAACAAGTTTTACAGAATTTCTAATGATTCGGGATGGTAAATTACCCATCAAAGGTCTTAAGCAAAATATTAAAGATGCATTGTTTAATGCGGAGTCAGCTAAAGAGGTATACAGCAAATTAAAAGCCCTTGAACAAAACGTAACAAACGCATGGTCATCCATCGATCGACATTACGTAGATGAATATTTGAAAATTGGTACGCTTCCTTTTGCAATCCAAATGAAGGATGAGGTTCGTGTGTACCAGACTATTACACTCTTGCTCGACAAGGTCATTAATCAGGACGTACAGAGCCTTGGTAGGTTTGATCCCAAAACTCTCAGTCATATTAAACGTGTACTCTTTCTAATGGCAGAGTCAGATGTGGTCAGTGTTCAGAATCTCTCGAAAATGCTTGGGACAAGCGTAAGTACCATCACAAATATTCTTGAGGTTCTCGAACACGCCGAGCTATTGATACGCGTTATGCCTTATGGTTCAAACTCAAAGAAAGTTAGAAAACCTTCACGCTATCAATTTATGTCTTCGGCAATGAGGTCGGCATTCCTTTCTGTCGCTGGTAATGAGCAGATATTTGCAAGTCAAAAAGGCCGTCTCATGGAAGATATTGTTGCAATGACGCTTTACCGAGAATTTGTAGCAAACAGTCGAGGAGCTCTCAATTATGATAGTTCTAAAGCCGGTGCTGATTTTATACTCACGATAGCTGAGAAGAATATTGTTCCGATAGAGGTTGGTATTGGAGATAAAGCGGGCACACAGGTAAAAAATACTATGAAGAAGGTTGGCTCCGCAAAGTACGGAATTGTTATCTGTAAAAATGCGCTAACTCTAGTTGAACAGGATAATATTGTTAAGGTCCCGCTAGATTACTTCCTTCTTATATAAATCTATGAGCCCCGTTGCAACAAACACAACCGAAAAAGAAACCCGTCGCGCACCGTAATCGGCTTTGATATACTTGGGGTATCTTCTCTGGGTCTGTATCGCGACGGTATTACAATTGA
>JAWXBT010000101.1:0-3480 GCA_034440315.1 bacterium | reverse complement strand
TCAAAATGTGTTAAACGGAAATTTTAAAGCAGGCTATCAAACACCCTCAATGGCTTACGGAGCTGATTTCATCTTGGAGATGGAAGGATGCGTGCGAAAAGATGTAGTGTAATATTATCCTCCGCTGTGCCTGCATGGGTATGCCTTGTAGGATAGCAACAAAAAGCTTCCGGCTTGTTACCGTAGCTTTAGCAAAGGCAGTGCCTGTTGCAAAACTGACAAAATAGAGTTGGCTGTTAGCTCTGAATTTGTATTTCCGGCTCATAGCGGTAATTTAGAGTAAAGGCAAAAATGATAGGGGGTTATCAAGTGAGCGGACGCTCAAGGATGATTGGCACAAGCGTACACATTGCGCTATATAGAATGCTTGCGCCAGTATCGGGGTGAACTATTTTAGCTCACCCTTTCAAATTTTAGTCGGACATTAGCGAAAGACTATATTTTATTCTATCAATGTTCGAAATAAAGTTCTTCAAAAAATTTTCACTCTCGCAAGACACTCTTTCAATAGCTTGGCTGTAAAGACAGAAATTTATTTTTTCAATTTTAGGAATATCTGCTGTGGTTAATTCTACAATTCTGTCAGGAACAACTCTCAACTTTTTAGATTCAGAGTGTAGATAAATTTTACTACTAAGCGGAATGCCGACCATAGATATTTCCTTAATGTCAGGATTATAATAATCATTGATCCTGTCTCTTCTTGTTATAGAAGGTCTGTCTGGAAAAAGAAAAAATTGGTCGCATTTAATAACATACAAAACAAAATTGATTCCTCTCATTTTTTCAAATACAGTATCAGCAAAATCTGAATAATTCAGAGAATTCAGATATTTCGTTCTTTCAACTCTGGTCTTTAAAGCCTCTAATTCAGTCTTCAAACTATCTATTGCTCCGGGCAATATCTGATTAAAAAGGGCATCAGCAATTAATTCCTTTTGCTTTCTTTTCTCTTCTGGTATCCTTATTTCTCCGGCAATCCCGTATTTAGCAAGCTCTATCACTGATTCTTGAACTTCGGATGTTATTGTCTTGTTACAGATGGAATTGACGATAACCTGAAAATTTTCATCAAAATTGTCTTCGTACGAAATCTTTAAATCTTTTTCTAAAGAGGAATTATCAGGCAAGTCATCTACAATGCGAGTATTAGAACCGTCTTCACTGAATATAGAACCTACACCCTGATAATATCTGTATTTATTAAAGACTTTATTGTAAATGTAAATTTTACCCTCTTCATCATTGAAGAAGTTTCGTATTTGGCAACGAGATACGTAATGATGCCCCATATTATTTCAATTCTGAAATTTTAATTTGCTCATTCTTCAATAAGAAATTATTCTGTTTCATCAGGTGAAGGCGAGTATTATTCAATATCTTGTTCTTTCAGAACGAAGAGGTCAGCATCTTTGATTTCAGTTTGAGCAGCTAACCTGTTCGCTTGATTTTTGATTGCTTCATCAAAGATGTTTCTTACTTCTCTTGCGTTGCCAAAATTTTGCGACTTAGTTAATGATTGCAGTCTTTCTGAAAGTTTAAGTAGTGCGGCTTTTTCAACTTTGTAATCATACTCTTTTGCAAACAGTTCGAAAATCTGCGAGAGTTGTGAAACGGTATAGTCTTCAAAATGAATTTTAGTTGAGAATCTCGAATTGAGTCTTGGATTTGAATCAAGGAAATTATTCATTTTATCTGGATACCCTGCAACAACTATTATTAAATCATCCCGAAAATCTTCCATCAACTTTAGAATTGTTTCAATGGCTTCATTTCCAAAATCAGTATTTGTCCCTGGAACTAAACTATAAGCCTCATCAATAAAAAGTATTCCTCCTTTAGCACTTTCGATAACCTTTTTTGTTTTGGTTGCTGTATGCCCAACATATTCTCCTACTAACATACTTCTCTCCGTTTCAACAAAATGACCTTTGCTTAATAGACCCAGATTGTGATATATTTCTGACAGCAGCCTTGCAACGGTAGTTTTACCTGTACCCGGATTACCAGTAAAAACTAAATGCTTAGTAACATTGGGGACTTTTATTCCTCTTTGCTTTTTGATAAGGTTTATTTTGGCAAAATTAATAAGCGTTGTTATTTCTCCTTTTACCTTTTCAATACCTACCAACTTTCCTAATTGATTGTTGAACTCATTTATTGCCTTATCAATATCTTCCTGATTAATTTCTTTGACCGCTGGTTTCCTTATAAATTCCACTTCAAAAACTGAAAGACCATCATTTTCATTCTTTAGTTTTTTTAAAACCAGGCTTTTGAAATCCCTAAAAGCAATAAGACCTAATTCCTGAAATTTTATTGGCTCTTTTTGATACAACCCCGCTGTAAAATTTTTGAAAGCTTTCTCGTATTGGAAGGTAGCAAAGGAATTTCTTTGTCGGCAGTCTGTAATTAAAAGAAAGATTAAGGCGAAATAAGCGACTACCATTTCTTCATTTAGCTTGCTATTTGCAGAGAGGTATTGTCCTATTGCCATCAACTCTCTTATCGCATTATAATAGTTTTTTTTATAATGTTCTTATGAGCATCAAATATTACTTCGATAATATTTCTATCTGAATTAAATGAGTCATACGCGTCAAAATCTTCAATATAACCTTCATTATTCCCGAAATGGAGGTAAGAATATTTTCCTAAGTAGTCCTTGAAATCTTGTTGAAGATAAGCGTAATGGGTTAGTTCTTTTATATTAAACACCTTGTCCAAAAATAATTTTTCAGCCTTATCACTTTTGCCCTCAAGGATATTGGTTATAATAATGTCAACAATCTTTATACTATCTGCCATGTAAGGTGGAAATATTTTTTAAACCCAGCATGTTTCCTGCTTTGCAATTTCGTATTAATAATAAGGTAACTAATCAGTCTCCCAAGATAAGGAAATCGTCCTCAGTTATCGCAAGGTTCCATAGAGACTCTTGTGATTGTGGATAGGGCGCAGTCTTTCGACTGCATGCGCTTGCAAACTTATTGAATCCCCTGCCTCCTGCAAGATGCACCTCATTGGAAATACAAAGCAATCCCGTACGTACGCATTTGCGTCAACCTAAGAACCATAGTTTTATGTCATCCCTTCGGGATTTTAGGGTGATTCAGTCAATTTATTTCTATAATAATGTTACTCCTTCTGAGTTAAATGCAGTCAATCCCGAAGGGGTGAAATTATTATAGTAACGAAAAAAGTGGGTATCCAAAACCCCGAAGGGGTGAAATAAATTTGTGACAACAGAAACACTGAAATCAAAGCACAGAAAGGAGTTTGAGCAGAATTATCAAAATTAGGTTGACGCACATGCGTACGTACGGGATTCATGCGCAGCGTCCCGGGCATTATCTTTACAACAGTATGAGTCAGGCATTCGTTAAAGAATCAGATGAGCAATGGCTGCACGAAATTCCGCCCACGATGGCTGCGCTGCTTTTATATCTGAGACGCGAAAACAATGGAGTGAGGATTTAT
>JAWXBT010000100.1:0-6453 GCA_034440315.1 bacterium | reverse complement strand
TCACAGCAAAATAAGGACAAGCCAAAATCTGTCCCTGCAATTCACTCAGGTAAGTAGGTAAAAATGCTTGTGTCTGTTGGCGATAATAGTCCAAGAGATGAGATGAGATTTGAATTAGTGGTTTGAAGAAATCATTGTAGTACGTTTCCTGAGCGGTAATGCTTAGCCGCTTTCAAGGCAGAATATTAAATTAATCACAATGCCTTGGCGGCACAAGAGACAACCACGCCGATCCAACTTCTAACGGCTCTGGAAGACAGAATAATCTCGGAATTTTCTTCTGTATCTTTTTCTCTCTAATTCTTCTTTTTAAACTGAGTAGTTACTCTATTTTTGTTTAAGATTTATTGTTTTTCTGTCGATAGTACTGAAAGCTTCTATAGTTAGAAATGTAATCAATAAAGAAGATATAAATTTTTAAATCTTCTAATATAAATTACCAGTGTTGCAAAGAAAACAGAAGTATAGTTTTGTAGAATTTTGAACGAGATTTCAATACTTCCAGAAACTGTTGTATCCTTCCAGATCCAGCAACATCGTAAAATTGACCACCTACACAGTTCTTAGTTTTTTAGATTTATAGTTCTCAATTTGTAAGGAGATCGCGATTCCTAAATTAGGGAAGACGATATCGGGGGGGCAGTAGAACTATATGGAATTATTTTCATTTTAAGAGACAACTCACAACACATAAAGGAGTATTTATGGCTCTCGATCCTCAAGTTTTCATGAAAACAATGGAAACACGTATAGCTTTTTCTGCAGCAGATAAAGCTTTGCTCAAAGCCAACGCGACATGGGGGAATTCGATCGCACTTCAAATGGCAGTGGTCTTTTATGACTACCTAGCTCGCGATTCCGAAATGAATGCTATCCTCAATGCCGAAGAAGGACGGATGCATCGCTTGAATGAGACTTTCATCGAATGGTTTGGTGAAATGTTTACAGGGATGGATGATTGGGGGAGTGCTTATGCCGCTCGTCGTTGGCGAATTGGTTTAGTGCACGTTCAGATTGGTATTGGCCCACAGCATGTAGTCCCAGCCATGGCAACCGTTGTCAACGAAGTTGGAAAACAACTAAAAGCGGCTGGACTTCCTGAAGAAGTAAGGGATGCACTGGGAAGGATTTGTATGATTGACCTTGCTTTTATTGAGCAAGCATACGTAGAAGTTTCTTCGCAGGCAGTCATGCGCGAAACAGGATGGACTGAGGGACTCTTTAAACGCATGATCAGCACAGGTGCGGCAAGTATGACATAGAGGTAAGGAGATCCTTAAAGAATCTACCCAGCCCCTGCCCCCAATTCTGGGGGGTCTGAAAATCAAAATCCCCAGAATTGGGGATTTAGGGGCTTCGGAATGGGTAATTTTTTTACCAGAAACTGCCTAACGGCACAAACCTTACGTCACATCATTTTCACAATAAATTTATTGTTGAGGTACATGATGAGTATGAATCGTAAAGAGCTTGGTGAGTTTAGTAGCATTGTTTGTTTCAAAGCTGTGGTTACTGGTGCAGAGGAAGCTCTGGGGGAAAAGGCGGCAGCAATTACTTTGATTTCTGCGGGCCGTAATCGCGGTAAACATCTTGCCGAGCAGTTGGGGCTGAAAAATGGTATGCCGCTTGCAGACATTGTACCCGCGCTTCAAAAAGCTCTGGGTAAAGATGGGACTAGGCTCTGCATTGTTGACAAGCTTGAGCAAACTGATGAGTCCATTAAGGTCTATTGTCAGGAAACAATTTGTTCTGCTGGTGAACCCCAAGGCTCTCCTCGCAAGCTCACTTTCACATTAGGAGCAATTCAAGGTGTATTGGAACTAGTCACAGGGAAGCGGTTACGAGGCAAACAGATAGAGTCTGTTTTGCGCGGCAGTTCTCATGATGTCATCGAGTTTGAAACCATTGGATAACTCACTATTCCTTTAAACCTATTTAAGGAATAATACTTAAACTCAAATAAATCTACAACTAATTCAAAATTAAGGAAAAAACTATGTCTATTAATGTTGCGAAATTGGAAGGTATTCTACAAAATCTGGTAAGTGGTACTCCTGATGTACAGGGAGCCGCACTAGTGTCACCAGATGGTCTACCTCTTGCATCAACTTTACCGAGTGGAATGGATGAAGAACGGGTTTCGGCAATGTCAGCCGCTATGCTCTCACTTGGCGAGCGGATTGGTAATGAGCTATCTAGAGGAGAGATCGATCGACTGTATGTAGAAGGCGACAAGGGTTATGGCATCTTGACCAGTTGCGGAGAAGAGGCAGTTTTGCTAGTTCTTGCAAGCAAGGCAGCTAAACAGGGTTTACTGATGCTAGAGATTAAGCGGGTCACCGAGGATATCAAGAAGGCTCTTGGGTAGAGTTTTTGGAAGTTGCTCTGCCTTTGTAAAGCAATTTTTCTTTACATACCAAGCAACTTTGTATATAGGAAATTTGATGTATGGGGAATTTTCCTGTGATTTCCATCATGATTATGATCGATTATAGGAAATTTGTCCCCAACGTCAATTTTATGATGATGTAAGGCAGAATCCAAGAAAAAATATGGAAATCATGCGTTTGGTTGTAGCTGGTACGGTTGGGGCGGGGAAGTCAACTTTTATTCGGACTGTTAGCGAAATTGATGTCGTCGATACCGATCGCCGCGCTACAGATGAAACCGCAGAAATAAAACATAAAACTACTGTAGCAATGGACTTTGGGCGATTATCTTTTGGCCCAAATATGGCTCTACATATTTACGGGACTCCAGGACAACAAAGGTTTGACTTTATGTGGGACATTTTGATTCGTAAAGCCCATGCGTTTATTTTGTTAGTGGCAGCCCATCGTCCTCAAGAGTTTCGCTATGCACGTCGTATACTCAGCTATATGAATCGTCGCGTTCAAATTCCTTATATCATTGGGATCACACACATGGATTGCGAAGGGGCATGGTCAAGCGAAAATATCAAGCTTGCTTTGGGATTTGTAGATGAGAAAAACCAACCACCTGTGATTGTTTTAAACGCTGACAATCGAGATACAGTTATTCAATCGATCGTTGCTCTCATGCAATATTATATGCAAAGGAAGTCCTCTGTTTGATATTCTAGTATTACCTTGTTAATAGATTTAAGCATTTATTCTCTGGTTCATAGTTATGGCAATTACAGGCTCTTTATCCGAGTTTTCTCTTCCAGAGATATTTCAGTTTTTAGATCAGGGACAAAAAACTGGAATATTAACAATTAGAGATCCGCTAAATTTGCAAACAGGAAAACCGTTCTTGCGGCATATTTGGTTGCAAAATGGTCGGGTTGTGGCTGCGGGCGATCGATTGGACAATCAAGGATTAGTGAAATTGATCGAACAAAGAGGATGGATTACTGATGCAGTTCGTCCAGAATTGAAACGCCTGCTCCAAGAAAATGTTCCTTTAGGAATAAATCTGAAATCCTTAGGGATACTGCAACCAGACCAACTCAAATTGTTGTTTAGCGTGCAGGTTTTACGACAGGTTTGCTCTCTCTTCCAAGTAGAAACGGGGCAGTTTCGATTTGATGCAAAAGTAGACTTACCAAAAGCCGAAATGACTGGGCTAAGCCTGCCTGCGACTGAAACTACTCTGATGGGACTGCGTAGCCTTAAAGACTGGAAAATTCTGCAAAATAAGCTTCCTGAACCCGCCTCTACCTTATTTATTATTGTTTCTGGTCAACTATATTTACGCTTGGACACAGTTGAAACTCAAATATGGGGACTAGCCAATGGTTCTGTTAATCTCAAAAAAATGGCAGAGCAATTGCAAGTTCCCATTCAAAAAGTTCAGCAAGCTGCGTTTCGGTTGATTGTGGTGGGTTTAGTGGAGGAAGTACCTGATATTGATGTAGGCGTGGTAAATGATTCTGAGGATATTATGGTTACCGATGGTAGTCCGAGTGGACAGGTAATTAGTCCTTCAGAGCGAACTGAAGTTAGTAATTCGTTTTTACAGAGCCTAGTAGGATTTTTACAGAACAAGGTATAGCTTAGTATTTCCGCTCTTGGAGTGTAATTCGATCGCGATCCACAGATATCAAACTCAAGCTGAGTTTGATATTTTTAGCATTCGGGATTCTATTTCTTCCCAAGTTTTTAGAGATACAGAGATCGCCATGCTTTTACATTGCATTATTAATAGATTGGCATAGAGATAGTTTTCTAGTGCTTCTACTTCCTGATGAGAAATTTGATTTAAATCAGCAGGAAGATAAAGAGTCTGAGACCAAGTTTGACTTATTTTCTGGCGAAATTCCTCTCGCACTTCAAATGATTGATCGTAACTTGGTGAATGAGCATTTAGAGCTTCTAATCTAGTATTTAAAGCCATAAAGTTGATATATCTTCGATCGAAACTCACCGCAGCAAGAGCTTGTTCAAGGCTGTTGCTAAGTTGAATTGCCAGACTAAGCTCTGTCACACTGTCAAAATCAAGGGCATGGGCAAGACTCATGGATAGATCTGATTCAAATACCTTGTCAAAATTAAGAGATGAATCAAAATTCTCATAGAGGTCACGGGCAAGCTCAAGCATTCTGATTAAAATTAATGAAGGTGCGAGTTCTGGAAGAAAGCGAGGACAAGCTAAGAAAAGTGTAGCAATGCGCTTGGCAACATTTTTCATATTGCCTGTAGACTTACAAGTTATTTGATCTAACCAATCCAAGGTATCTCGTAATTTTGTTGTATTGATATAGCCAGAAGCCTGTGACTCGATACATAACAGCAGCTCTTCAGCATTACCAACCATCATGCCTGCCAGTAGTAAAAAAACCTCCTGCCAGCGTCGATCGCTTAAATAATTAGAAACTAGCTGTCTTACTTGATTGTGAGTGTATATATAGCGAGCCACAAAATATTCTTGAAAAGTAATATGGCTGAATGCAAAACTAGAAGATGTAATCTCACAGATTCCAATCTGCTGCAAAATTTTTAAGGCAAAATCAACGTCAAGTTTCTGTAAACCATCTGTACAGCTAGTTAATACTGTCTGTATATATCCTGTTACTTGAGCAAAAGATAAGTGTGATTGCCGAAGCTCAGATTCTTTATAAGCAATTTCAGTTAGGAGTATATCCAATATATCGGTACTGAGATTATTCTCTCCTTCATTGTGATGCAATTGATATTTTAAGACTTGTTCTTCCAATAGCAAATGGATTGCTTTCTCATAAAGTCTGCTAACATTACTAGGGAAACTATGGTGTCGATCGTATAGTAAGCACAAAAGCGATAAGGACAAGGGTGAGTTAGCTATTTCTCTAGCGATCGAATTTGCTTGCAAAACCTGCCAACATCGCTGTGCTTCTTCTGAAGCTATATCTTTTTCGGAACTAGAAAATTGATGATCGGAAGCATCTAATATTAGTCTATTCTTTGACTCATAGACGATCGTAAACCATTTATGAATGTATTCCTGAATGTGTAAATCGCTCCAAGGCTGAAGTACTACTTCTAGAAATTGTCCTAAGCTATTTTGATAGGAAGCCAAACGACTAGAAGCAATATAGCGATTTTGAGGATAGGACTTTACAAAATCTCGTATGTGATCTAATAGATATTTCTGTGGTAATGTTGACTCATTTAATCCATCAATTAGAATTAGCAATTTCCCCTGTTCCAACATCCATAATGCTAATTTCTGTGGCTCAGAAAATCTACTTTTCTCCAGTTCCTTGGCGATCGCTTCTAGTAGTGTGTCAGTACTTCGGCAGAACTTTTGCATCTGTAAGAATACAGGCAAAACATCATGCCCATATCGACATTCTGGATAACGTAATGCTTCTAATCCAATATATTTAAGAAAAGTTGTTTTTCCTGTAGCAGGCTGCCCCAAAATTATCAGATATTCTTCCTCGTTAGCAAGATTAAGCCCTATGAGGTTACTTCCTTTGGAATTACTACTCCTTTGGCGATCGCGAGTAAATGCTTCCTCAAGTTCATCAACGGAGTCAAAACTACGAATAGATATATGAGCTTGAAATCTTTGAGGAATATAAATAGAAGCAAGAGATGATGATTTTTGACTCCCAAATAGTTGTGGGAAAGCATGGGATTCTACATAGTTTTTTATATAGCGGCGTACCGCTTTGGATGTAGCATGATTAAAATAAGTTTCATCGATATCCTTACCCTGATCACTCCCAGTAAATCCTAAAAAAGCTTTCTCAAACTTTTTAACAACTTCATGAATGTTTTGTTCTTGTGCCATACTCATTGTCACCATAAGGTTACCGAAATAGTATTATTTCTATTTCTTATGCGATCCTTTTTATATTTATATTGTAAGAGTTTTTGTTAAACAATTCATGACTGATTGCTATACTTCAAATTTATCACTCCTGCATCTGCAATCCTATCTTCATGTAACAACGCCATTTTGATTTGAGGCATGAGTAGGGATTTCAATCCAAAACTCAGTTCC
>JAWXBT010000099.1:0-2797 GCA_034440315.1 bacterium | reverse complement strand
TTTTTTAATTATTTCATAAAAGGTACTTGGGGCAAATCCGAGAGCACCAAGCGGATCGTCAAACGCACTATCTACATCGATAGACCAGATAATGATCTCCGGATTAAATTTTTCAATCCATGGCATTGCCTCTTAGTTATATCGATCTAAAATTTCATTTGGGGAGGCGGCTGGTTCGACCCTAGTGATTTCTTCTCTATATTCTTTCTCTCTATACTCTTTTCCCCTAAACTCTAAACTTAAAATATTTGAGGCTGAATATACGGGGTGCTGTTTTGTTCCTAAAATAGGATCGTCATGCCTATATGGAAATTCCCGCGCTATTCCAATAACCTTTTCCTTCTTTGAATCATAAAAACCATCTAGATACCTGCTACTCTTTTCATCAAATGGAGAGCAGTAAACGAGATCTATCACAGCCAAACCATCTTTATTCATCAATGATTTCCGTGTGCCGTTTCCACTATGGTTGTCTATATCTATAACAAGTGTTCTAAACCCAAGATCTCTTGCATATATGGCAGCTATTGAGGCATTTGATAAATAGCAGAATCCCATTGCAATATCATTACTGGAATCAGGACTAGATCCTTCAGCATGGTGACCAGCCGGCCAGACATTTGCAAAAGCACGAGTTTGATTATTTGGATCCTCAACGATTAGATCTACACAACGAAGCGAAGCTTTTACTGATGAGATTGCAGCTCGGTATGTTCCACTCCAAACACTCGCCTCGTTGCCAAATTCTTGATTACACTCACCGAGCTTTACC
The DNA here is from genome assembly GCA_034440315.1 of bacterium. GTDB lineage: Bacteria > Bdellovibrionota_C > UBA2361 > UBA2361 > J135 > JAWXBT01. The sequence continues at coordinate 2,025 of JAWXBT010000099.1, read as the reverse complement.
TGTAATGAAGTAGACTTTAGTCCCTCAACATGATCTTTAGAGTGAACTTTATAAAGAGCATCTAAATACGGCTTTGATAATTCTCTCTCTCCGACTTTAATGTCTTCATAATCGATCGTTGTATTTGAATTTAGAGATAACTCGATCTCTTTTCCTTTATTTTCAGTAACAACTGAGATTTTACTTGGTAATGTTCTTGCTGCCTCATCGCACCCCTTAGCCTTCCCTCTATAATCATAGTAAAGATCTGGCTGATCCCGATCGACAGTTCCGTGATGGTCGATGTTTTCTAAGATATTTGAGATAATTTTTAATTGCATTGCATGAGATTATCACATCAGCTTCTAGGCTCAAAAGTCTCGTTTTCAAGACTAATATCTGGAGCTGCTTGCTCTATCTTCATTCCCATGAAAACTGCATCTTCTCCATATGAAGATAACTTTGCTTTAAATTCAGGAGATAAATCATCAACTACCTTAAAACCAAATCTGGACCAATAGCCACTTGAACTTTGTACAGCGATTAGGCAAGCTTCGGTTAAGCCCATTTCAGCAGCTTTATTTAATGCATGCTGAACCAACTTGGTGGCTTCTCCCTTTCCAACTGACTCAGGTTTCATTGCTAGATCATGGACATAAAGAGTATCTGCATCCTCTGGAACAGAGAAACGATCACTGTTAAGTGCTGGCAAGGTATCTTTGGTGCATGGCAGAGTAATTAAATATCCAGTAACGGCAGTGCCGTTTTTGATCACAAAGCAAGTCTCTGGACTTGCATTCAGTTTTGAAGCAAAGGCGTCAATGCTTTCCCAAAACTCATCTGGTTCTGTCATAGGCACTACCTATTACAAGGAGGCAAATCAAGTCAAATAGGGACTTGTAGGAATTCTACATATCCGGAGACTGCAAATAGCTCTGAGCATCCTCTTTAGTATCAATTGAAGATCTGCTTGGTTGGGTATTCTTTTTAAAGTATTCAAGAATTGCTCCTTCGCAACCACCACAACTTAATAGTCCTGATGAACGTTCAACCCAGAACGGATCTACTCCTGCTGGCACACTAAAATCTAGTGGGGTGGGCTTAACAGGTTCTTCTGGTTCTATGCCGAGTTTTTCAGCTTCTTCAATATTTTCTGCAATCTGCTTTTGGTAATTCTGCTCATCTTTATACTCAAGAAACGGCTTCATAAAATCAAGCCAGATTGGAGCAGCGATCTTTCCGCCAGTTTCTTTTTCGCCGATCTTTTTCTTAAGGTCAAAGCCAACCCAAACACCACTAACCCATTCGGGAGTAAACCCTATAAACCAGGCATCCATCTGATCATTTGATGTTCCTGTTTTTCCAGCTGCTGGCCTACCAATTGGTTTTACTCGTACGCCAGTGCCACGCTCAACAACACCTTTTAGTAAATTTGTTAAAACAAAGACGCTGTTTTCATCAACTACCTGTTTTCCTGTTTTTAAAAGATTATCTTTGTAATCAAAAAGAACCTCTCCATTTCGATCTCGAATCGTTGTGACAAAAACTGTATCTACCAACACTCCTTTAGCAGCTAAGACGCCATATGCTCTAGTCAGTTCAAGAGGAGTAACTTCACTACTACCTAACGCAAGCGATAAGTTGCGACCTAGATCAGTAGTGATTCCCATCTTTCGAGCATAACTTATTGTGGCATCAACTCCGATCCTAGCAATAATATCTGCTGATGCTAAATTTCTAGATTGCTCTAGTGCTCGCCTAAGAGTTATCGGTCCAAGAAATTTATTATCAAAATTGCCAGGCGCCCACACTTCGTTCCCTACTCTAAAAGTTCGCGGGGCATCGTAGACTATCGTTGTCGGGGTGTAGTTAAATCCATCAATAGCAGAAAGATATAAAATTGGCTTGAAAGCCGATCCTGGCTGTCTAAGCGACTGAGTGACTCTGTTAAATTGGCTTTTATTAAAATCGTACCCTCCTACAACTGCTGGAATTTTTCCGGTATATGGGTCTATCAGGACTACCCCTCCCTCTATTTCAGGAGTT
>JAWXBT010000098.1:0-2845 GCA_034440315.1 bacterium | reverse complement strand
CTTTCTAAAGCCTTTGCTTTTCGGTAAAGACTTTTGAAAGTTACTATATATGCTATATGCTGGATCTAAGGAAACAAAATAGAAGTTCGTCTTTCAAAGTTGGAACACAATGAAAAGCAAGGTTAAGATTATAATTCTTACTGGTAATCTGGGTTCCGGTAAATCTACAGTAGGCAAAATATTTGAGAAATTAGGAGCTAAGTTAATTGATTCAGATATCTTAGCTCGAGAAGTTGTTGAGCCAAATTCAGAAGGTCTTGCAAAAATAAAAAAAACATTTGGTTCAGAATTCCTGCTTTCCACAGGAGAATTAGATCGAAAAAAATTAGGACAGTTAGTATTTACTGATAAGAAAAAGCTTGCAACTCTTGAAAGTATCTTACATCCGCTTATTAGAGAACGTCATAAAGAAATTATAAAAGAGTATCTTAAAGAGAGAGAGTCTCCTTTACTAGTCGTCTGTATTATTCCTCTATATTTTGAAAAAGGTTCAGTTTACACAGAGATTGATGCAGTAATTGTAGTTTCAGCAGCGAAAGAAATCTCAATTGAGAGAGTACTACTTCGGGATGGATGCTCGAAAGATTTTGCAGAAAAGAAGTATGCGATGCAATTTCCTATAGAGGAAAAAGAAAAAAAAGCTGATTTTATAATTCAAAATTCATCCAACATAAAGAAGTTGGAATCTGAAGTATTTGAAATTTATAAAAAACTGATGAACTAGTTTTTATAGGGCTTCAATCGCAATTTTAAATCTATTGGCTTCCTCTACTAGCTCCATCGGTTGTAACAAAAGAGTATTGCCAGCTTCTATAACCAAAGCGGTCAAACCACATTCCTTCATTTTTCTAATGGTATCTATACCAATGGTAGGCAAATCCAAGCGCTTATCCTGTTGTGGCTTAGATACTTTAACCACAACTCCTCCTTTTTTATGTGCTAAATCTCCGGCTCTCTTGAGAGTCGCATCGGTACCTTCAATGGCCTCTACTGCAACAATCATTTTATTTACTACAACAACTGTTTGACCGATTTCAATTGAACCAATTAACTTGGCTGCATCCCAACCGATTGAGGCACATTCTCTCTCTTCTTTTGTTAAATCTCTTGTGGTTAAGGATCCTTTCTTAGGAATACAGTCAGGTAAAAATTCTGTACCAGAAATAACTTTTATTCCATTTTTTTCAATTTCATTTGCAACTGCTCTTAGAAGAACATCGTCTTTTACACTTTTAATTTTAGAAATTAAGGCAAGTCCTTTTAAGTCTGGCCAAACATTTCCCTTCAGTATATTCGGTCTAGAAATGCCTCCAGCAAATGCAACTTTTTGAACTTTTTCATTTTTTAAAATACTAATTATTTTACCCAATTGACCAAGTTTAATCCAAAAAACACTTGCACCAAGATCTTCAACTGAAGAGTCGGTCTCAGAAATATGACAAATCGCTATAACTTTAGATCCATTTTTAATCGCATTCTTGATAAAAAGCACAGGAAATTGACCACTTCCAGCAATAACAGCTACAATATTAGGCTGAGTATCGTCAGACATATTATTCTTCTAAGAAGGAAGTATGAGATTTTTTTCTATGTAAACAAATGCCACGAGTAGATGAAGTGATAAAATCAATTAATTCTTGAGAGCCCTTCTTCCCATTAAACTCAGACTTTGCTTGTTCTATTTTCTCTTTTAAAATTCCTGATTTAAGAAAAATTGCTCTATATAATCTTTTTAATGATTTAAGTTCGGGTTCAGAAAAACCACTTCTCTCAAGACCTAGCTTATTAAGCCCTGCTAATTCAGCACGATCACCTTGAGCAGTGCAATATGGTGGGACATCCATGGTAACCATTGCACCACCTCCAACAAATGAAATGTCTCCCAATCTAACAAACTGATGAATTCCACTTAGCCCGCCAATGATAACTCCATTGCCGATAGTAACATGACCAGAAAGAGCGGCACTATTTGCAAGTATATTACGATTACCCAGAATACAATCATGACCAACGTGAGTATTCGCCATTAATAAATTACTATTTCCTATTTTGGTTAACATTCCACCACCTTGAGTCCCAGGTTGGATGGTTACATATTCTCGAATTGTATTTGTATCACCGATTTCAACAACGCTATCTTCACCCTTATACTTTAGATCTTGCGGAGCAGATCCTATTGAAGAGAACTGATAGAACTTATTTTTATTTCCAATTTTTGTGTGTCCCTCGATTACTACATGAGGTCCAATCCAATTTTCACTACCTAAAATAACTCTTGGTCCGACTATAGAATATGGACCAACAATTGTCCCCTCACCAATGACGGCACCCTCATAAATAATGGCAGTTGGATGAATTGAGTTGGTCTGAATCATTAAACACCTTCAGCGGCAGAAAGAGAGCCTTGAGCAACAAGCTTATCCCCAACATGGACCGTACCCTTCATCATCCAAAGAGGCCTGCGTACTTTGTCTGCCATCATTTCGATTCTTAATATGTCACCTGGAAAGACAGGTTTTTTCCATTTAATATCGTTAGCACCAACAAAATAGAAAAGTTTATCCATGGCTAAACCATTGAATGATTTCTTTGCAAAAATTGCGCCTGTTTGAGCCATTGCTTCTAAAATCATAACCCCAGGCATGACAGGTTTTCCGGGAAAATGTCCTGAAAAGAAATGTTCATTGAAGGTAACATTTTTAATTGTAACAATTCTCTTGGCATCTTCAAATTCAATAACCTTATCAACCATTAAGAATGGATAGCGATGAGGTAATATATTTAAAATGTCATTATGATCAAAAACTACTCCATTTTCTGCCATGAATTTACCCTTATTCTATAG
>JAWXBT010000097.1:0-15629 GCA_034440315.1 bacterium | reverse complement strand
TATTCGGAAATTACTTATTGGGATAACTACTTATTGGGATAACTATAGTACTTTAGTAATGAAATAGAACATTTTGATTATCTTGTTAAGTGGTGAACTGTTTTGACTTTTCACACCTCTTTCTGTTTATATCCTTAAGTAGTATTTAATATTTTTCAATAGATCTTCGGAGGATCCTCAAATGACAACTTCAAGTCTGATAAAAGACATCCGAGCACTCCAAATTTTGGATTCTAGAGGAAATCCCACAGTCTATGCACAAGTTATTCTTGAAGATGGAACTACAGGCTCGGCAATGGTGCCCTCTGGAGCTTCTACTGGTGAACACGAAGCTCACGAATTAAGAGATGGAGGTAGTAAATATTTAGGTAAGGGTGTTACTCAGGCCGTAAACAATATCACATCTAAAATATTACCAGCCCTTAAAGGCAAAGATTCCATGGATCTAGCAGCCATTGATCATGAAATGATCCATCTTGATGGAACTATCAATAAAAGTAATTTAGGTGCAAATGCTATTTTAGGAGTGAGTCTTGCTACTGCTCATGCCGCAGCAAATTTAAAAAAAATACCGCTCTTTCTCCATTTAGGTGGAAAGAATGCAACCCTTTTACCAGTACCTCTTGTGAATGTAATTAATGGAGGAGCACATGCAGATAATTCCTTAGACTTTCAAGAATTCATGCTAGTGCCTCACGGATTTTCTACTTTTTCAGAAACGCTACGAGCTTGTACAGAAGTATTCCATGCAATAAAGAAAAATCTTGTTAAAGGGAAATACTCAACAGGTCTTGGAGATGAAGGCGGATTTGCCCCCAATTTTAAATCTTTTGATGAAGCCTTAGATCAATTGATGAATGGCATAAAAGCTGCCGGATATGAGCCTGGACAACAAATTTCAATCGCCTTAGATGTTGCAGCTAGCGAATTCTATAACAAAGATACAAATTCTTATATTTTAAAGAAAAGTTCTGGGGATAAGTTATCAGCCAAAGATCTCATCTCTCTTTATTCAGATTGGTCTAAGAAATATCCACTTGTCAGTATTGAAGATGGTCTTGATGAAAATGATTGGGCTGGCTGGAAGGAGCTGACTTTAGCATTAGGATCAAAGCTTCAACTTGTAGGAGATGATCTCTTTGTCACAAATAAAGAAATATTATCTCGGGGTATTAAAGAAAAAGTCGGCAATTCGGTACTTATTAAATTAAATCAGATTGGTTCAGTAACTGAAACTCTCGACACAATTAAGTTAGCCCATGAGAACGGATATACGACAGTAATCTCACATCGATCTGGTGAAACAGAAGATACAACAATTGCTGATTTAGCTGTTGCTGTAGGGGCTGGACAAATTAAAACTGGATCTGTTTGTCGCGGCGAAAGAACTGCCAAATATAACAGGCTTCTTTTAATAGAAAATTATTTAGGTAGCAGTGCTCAGATAAGAAATCCATTTAAAACATAATTCAATAAAGTGGAAATTTTTTTTGACTATGTTTTCTTTCAATATTTATGACAAATACTATTTACTTCCAAAGCATTTTAACCGGTTTAACATGTGCCTTAGCTTTCTATTTTCCTGAAACTATTTATTCCGTAGGCCTTGGCTGGATTAGCGCACTTTTACTTTGTCATATAACTAAGAAATCAGAAGGCTCGTATAAAATTATATACCTCTCTGGTGTAGTAGCACATATATTTGGATTTTATTGGCTTGTTAATACTATTTCCAACTTTGGTAATTTTCCTTATTGGGCTGCGATCCTAATCTATCTTTTATTTGCGCTAAGCAATTCTCTCTTTTTTCTTGTACTTCCACTTATATATAAATCCCTTCCCGCCACCTTAGATAATTTTTTTCTTAGAATCCCGATCGCCTGGTCAGTTGCTGAGTTTATTCCATTTAGAATTTTTCCTTGGCATTATGGTCATACGCAGTTAGCTTTTCTTCAATTTGTTCAAATCGCAGATATCGCTGGAGCAATCGCTGTCACATTTGTAATGTTTTGGATTGCTAGCTTACTTGAAGAATTAATAAGTAAAAGAAATTTTCGTTGGCAGATAATTTTTCCTTTGCTTATTTTAGTTACTACCTTAGTTTATGGAACAATACGTATTGAGCATTTTGAAAATCTTAATAACCCTGCTCAAAAAATCGCAGTAATTCAAGGAAATATTCCAATTCAGGAAAAACATAGCCAATCTCAATTTAAAGAAAATATTGATACCTATGTAAATCTAGGTAAAGCCTATGAAGATGAAAATACTTTAATCATTTGGCCAGAAACTATCATCATGGCTGCCTTGCCAACTAACATCACAAAATTAAAATCTCTGCCTTTTCTTTCTCCGATCCCAAAGTGGTTAATTGGTACACTCATGGTAGATGAAAACGGAGCTGTCTATAATAGTGCTTTAGCAATCTCGAATGGCTCAATGGCATTTGATGCTTATCATAAAATGATTCTTATGCCCTTTGGAGAATATGCTCCTTTTTCTAAAACATTTCCTTGGCTTTTAGAACTAGCTCATATGGAAGGCCAGTTAACTCCAGGAACAAATCTTAAAATTATTAATTATGAAACTGGAACAAATACTCCTCCTTTCAAGGTTGCACCTCTGATTTGCTATGAGGACTTGGTTGCGGCAATGGGCCGAAAGGCTACTTTGCTTGGAGCAAACGTCCTAGTGAATATAACTAACGATGCCTGGTTTGGTAACACTGCCGCTCCATACCAACACAACGGAATTGCAGCTTTTAGAGCACTTGAAAATAGACGCTTTCTGATTAGAGCAGCCAATACTGGATTAAGTTCAGTTATTGCCCCAACAGGCAAAACACTGTCTCAGACTAAGCCTTTTATGCAAGGAACCCTTGTAGCAGAAGTTCAACCAATAACTGAACTATCCCTTTACACAAAGACTATCGGAGATAGTCCTTGGTGGGGGCTCTCAATTCTCTCCGTTTTTTTTATCGTGTTCAGTTTTTTAAAAAAAGGGTCTGCTGCAAAGTCTAATCTTAATTTTTAACTGTGAGGAGATGGAGAAAAACTCGGAGTAAATTCTTCTCTGTGCTCTCAGTGTCCTCTGTGGTAAAAATCTTTAGTCTATCGAATTTAGCTTTGGAATCCGTAGTATGAAAATAAATTTTGTTAGTTTGCCTATTCTTCTCTCCATTCTTTGCATTGCAGGATGCAGCACACCAGAACCTGGTGCAGACAAAACCGTTATTAGTAGTACCATGGGTGCAGGTATCGGTGCTGGAGCTGGCGCAATTATCGGCAATCAAGTTGGAAATCTAGGCCAAGGTGCAGGTATCGGTGCTGGAGTAGGACTAATCTCAGGATTCACTAATGGCATAATGTTCGATAGTGTTGAGAAAAAAATGTTGGCCCAGAACAAGGAGCTTGGAATCTTAAAAGTTCAAAACAATGCAAATTCGGAACAACTTGCTCGGCTCCAATTCAAACTTGATAAAGCTTTAACAACTGATGTTTTTGGTGGCATGTATCAAGTATTCTTCGATGTAGATGTTACCGATCTTAAAGCTGGATCGGCAGCCAATCTTGAAACAATTTCAAATTCAATCAAAGCATCTCCATATGCCTATACAATTAATGTTGTTGGACATACAGATGACTCTGGAAATGTTGAATATAATGATCGGTTAGCGGAGAGTCGAGCTAGAAATATCTCTGCTACTCTTATTGCAAAAGGCATAAGTGCTGATCAAATCTCTGTTACTAGTTATGGTGCTCTCCGTCCGATCGCTTCTAATAATACCGAAGCTGGCAGACAGTTAAATAGAAGAGTTGATATTTTTATATCTCATTAAAATTTGCTCTTCTAAAATCAATTGCTATACTAATCGCAACTATCGTTATTGAATTGAATAGGCCTATATATGAGTCAAGACGCATTTATTATCGATCATGTTCGTACTCCTCGTGCTCGTCGTAAGGGAAAATTTCAAAGTGTTCATCCAGCTGATCTTCTTACCTATCCACTCAATGCCATTGTAAAAAGAAACAAAATTCAAGCAGACAAAATAGAAGATGTAATCATGGGATGTGTTACCCAAACTGATGAACAGGGCTGGTGCGTAGCTCGGGCCGCAATTTTGGCTGCTGGCTGGCCTTATACAATTTCTGGAACCACAGTTAATCGTTTATGTGGATCGGGTCAACAAGCAACAAACTTTGCTGCAATGGGGATTATGTCAGGCAGGCAAAATCTAGTTGTTGCAGGTGGGCTTGAGCACATGACTCGTGTGCCGATGTTTAGTGACTGTGGAGGTGAGACTAGCCCAATGCTAAAAAAACATTACCCTGATCTAGTTCATCAAGGTCTCTCAGCTGAAATATTAGCTGCTGAATATAAAATTTCTCGTACTGATTTAGATCAATTTGCCTACGAATCTCACATGAAGGCAAAGAATGCTCAAGCTGCTGGCAAATTTAAATGCAGCGTAATCCCTGTTAACTATCTTGATGATTCGGGAGCTGCGGCTACTTTGGAGGCAGATGATAACATTAGACCCGATACAACTGTTGAATCGCTCTCAAAATTAAAGACTGTATTTAAAGATGATGGTGTTATTACTGCCGGTAATGCCTCGGCGATTGTTGATGGAGCTGCTGCTATTTTATTAGCTAGTGAATCAAAAGCAAAAGAGTTCGGATTAAAGCCTCGTGCCCGAATTGTTGCCATGGCCAATATTGGCTCAGATCCAAAAATCATGCTTACAGGTCCAGTAGAAGCTTCAAAAATGGCTTTAAAACAAGCTGGATTAACTTCTGATAAAATTGATTTTTGGGAAATCAATGAGGCTTTTGCACCAGTTCCATTATTTACAATACGTGGCCTTGAAATCGATCCAGCTAAAGTTAATGTTAATGGTGGCGGAATATCTTTAGGACATCCACTTGGAGCAACCGGAGCTATGTTAATTGGAACAGCGATTGATGAGCTTGAGCACAGTAATAAGCAATACGCGCTTATTACCATGTGCATCGGTTTAGGGATGGGAATTGCAACGATCGTAGAGCGTGTCTAGTAATTATTTTTTTATTTCGATTGTTTTGATGTCATCAAAAGAAAAGCTAACAGAATATGTCTGATCAAGATTTAAAATACGCCCCCTGTGCTTTGGAAGTTGGAATAAAAATACTCCATCTACTCTTTTCCCATTTTTAAATACTATCGAGACCTCTGGATGATCTTTGGCTTCCAAAATAGCGCTCAGAATCTCCTCGGGCTGCTGTTGTTTTATTTTATTAAATTCCTTAATGGGAATCACAAAGTTAAGATCTGGGCTTAAGTCATCGGGAGAACTAAAAGCTCTATCTGCGCTTTCATGTCTTTGAAGCTTCCCAGATCCTAAGATAGTAACACGAGACCTCCTTGGAACCCCTTTGAACTTCATTGTCGGGGGATCATGCTTAGCTTCACTAGATTGCTCGGGTATCGGTAATGAACTTTCTGCTAAATTAGGAACGCTGCCATTTGCAATCATGTTAAGGGATTTAATTTCTGAAGCTTTTAATTCTATTGATTGACCATCTTCTTTGATTATTTTTATAATTGGCCCAGCATCAAGAAATGCTGCACCTCCTTTGTGTTCTTCAGAGGTTGTTGTTGAAATTTGAAAAATAGCTTTAGGATTCTCTTTAATAGTTTGACGAAATCCTGCAACCCTGAGGCTGGAATCTTGTAAGGCTGTTAATGGAATTTGATCAAACATGGAGGAGTCAGAAAGAGGCGTTCCTTCTAATGAATCTCCTTCTATAGAAGTAACTAGAATGTTCATGAAATTAAAAAGTAATTAAAATGGATAGGTACCTTACTTTAAAATCAGAGCCTAAACTAGTACATTGGGATTTATTCCTTGACTATCAAGGAGTACAATTTACCCTTTAAAATCAACAGTTTCATTAGGTAAGCTTGAAATCGATGGAGGAACTGCAATCTTTGGATACCTCCTAGTCCATAAAAAAACTAACATGCCCAAAAAGAAAATAGCCATGATTCCTTTTAAAAAATAACTCAAACTAGAATACAAAGTGCTGAGTGAGCTAAGTGAGATCAACAAAGTAGCCAAAATTCTAGATTTTAGTGAGATCGATCTACTAGTTCTCCAATCACTGATTGATTTTCCAAATAACTTTGAATTTTCAATTCGCGCTTGAATTTCGGGGGAAGATTTTGCAAAGCAAAAGCAGGCCAATAATGCAAATGGGGTGCTGGGCAAAATAGGCAATGGTATGCCTATCAAGGCAAGCGCAATTGAAGTGTAGCCGATACTTAGAAAAAAAAACTTATTCATTATTTCGAACTTATATTAACTTAAATCGTCTGCAACTTCTTGCTCCGAGCCCTTTGAATCTTTGCGACTAATCAAAACTACTATTTCTCCCTTTAATCCGGCTCTTTTTTTAATATTTTCTTAAAGATCTTTAGCCAAGCCTCTGAGAGTTTCCTCATAGGTCTTGGTTAATTCTCGAACAATTACCACCTCCCGATCAGGAGCTTTTTCTGCAAGTTCTTGAAGTAATTTTTCTATCTTGTGAGTTGACTCGTAAACTATTGAAGTACAGTTGGATCCTAAAATCACATCAATTCTTCGTGAACGCTTAGCTCCCTTTGGAGGTAAAAATCCTTCAAAAATAAATCTATCTGTTGGCAATCCAGAGATAGAAAGTGCACCAATGGCTGCACAAGCTCCTGGCACAGAGGAAACTCGTATCCCCTCTTCCTGGCAAGCTCTAACGATTCGGTAACCTGGATCTGAAATACAAGGAGTTCCGGCATCTGAAACTAAAGCAATGGAATCTCCATTTTTTAAGAGTTTTATAATTTCTTGAACCCGATTTTTTTCATTATGATCATGATAACTAATTAATTTATTCTTCATACCAAGCTCGGAAAGAAGAATTCCTGTTCTTCTAGTATCCTCACATATTACTGCTGAGACGGAGGAAAGAATTTCCTTGGCTCTTGCTGAGAAATCGCCACGATTACCTATGGGAGTGGCTACTACATATAATGAGGCTGGCACGGTCTGATTCATTGGCTTTTATTGATACCATCACAGAAGGAGGGGGGCTACTTTCCGCTCCTTTTCTTAGATAAAGAGTATAAAAGGAGTATAAAAGGAGCGGGGCTACTTTATAGATACTTTATATACTCTATAGAAAAACAGTCATAACACCTCTAATTTATTTGATTTAAGTTACTTATATCAAAATATCTTGATATATTCATATAAATAATCGATAATGTCTATGTGGATGTCACCCAAGTTTATAAAGCCATGTCAGATGAAACTCGCTTGAGGATCCTGCATGCCCTTAATCTTTGCAGCCTTAACGTCCAAGAACTTCAAAAAGTAATTGGTGTTGGTCAGTCCAACATTAGCCATCACTTAAAGATCCTTGAAAATGCTGGAATCCTTAAACACAAAAGTGAAGGCACTGCCAATTTTTATCATCTACCTCAAAATGAAGATTCCCTCGCTTCAAATGTAACTTCTGGTTTCATTTCAATTGTTGGATCTAATCTTAATGGACTAACTAAGATTCTTCTCCGAGATAAAGAATCTGTAAATAATTTAATTGAGAAAAGAAGAGAAGCTGCCCGAGCTTATTTTGATAGCGTAGCTCCTAAATGGAAAGAAATTCGGGAAGAGATAGTAAATTCCCGTTCATATCTTAAAAACATCCAAGCTGAAATTTCTGACGATGGAACACTCCTTGAAATGGGATGCGGTTCAGGAATTCTCCTAGCTGAACTTTTACCGAGAAAAGGTGAAACTATTGGAGTTGATTACTCCCCTGCCATGCTCGAAGAAGCCAAGCAAAATCTCGCACTAAATAAAGTTGATTTAAGACTGGGCTACCTTGAGCACTTACCCGTGCCTGACTCATCAATAGATATCGCACTTTGTCATATGGTACTTCATCATTTAGATGATCCTAAAAATGCCTTGGCAGATTCACTCCGTGTCTTAAAGCCTTCTGGCAAACTCTTAGTAGTAGATCTCACCTCTCATGCAAATGAAAATATGAGGGAGCGGTATGCGGATCGTTGGCTTGGCTTTGACCCAAAAGATTTTAAAATATGGCTGGAAAGCTTACATTTTAAAAATATTGAAATTTCTATATTAGGAGAAAACAATAAAGTTTTTTTAATTAAAGGAATGAAAACATGAAAACTGATAATACTGATTTTAAAGTTAAAGATCTCTCTCTCGCCGATTGGGGTCGCAAAGAGATTGAGATTGCAGAAAAAGAAATGCCAGGTCTTATGGCACTGCGTTCAGAATTTGGAAAATCAAAACCTTTAAAAGGTGCTCGTATTGCTGGCTGTCTACATATGACAATTCAAACAGCAGTTCTCATCGAGACTCTCATTGAGCTTGGAGCAGAAGTTCGATGGTCAAGTTGTAATATTTTCTCAACTCAAGATCACGCTGCCTCAGCAATAGCTAAAGAAGGTATCCCAGTATTTGCTTGGAAAGGTGAAACACTTGAAGAATATGATTGGTGTATTGAGCAATCAATTAAATTTGGTGACAAGGGTCCAAACATGATCTTGGATGATGGTGGGGATCTGACTGTTATGGTCCATGAAAAATACCCTCACTTGCTAAAAGATATTTTTGGAATTTCTGAAGAAACAACAACCGGAGTTCACCGTCTTTACGTTATGATGGAACAAGCCAAACTTAAAGTTCCTGCCTTTAACGTCAATGACTCAGTAACAAAATCAAAATTCGATAATTTATATGGTTGTCGCGAATCTCTGGCTGACGGAATCAAGCGTGCAACTGACGTTATGATTGCAGGCAAAGTTGTTTGTATAGCAGGATATGGAGATGTGGGTAAAGGTTGCTCTCGTTCCATGCGCGGATTCGGTGCTCGCGTATTGATTACTGAAATCGACCCAATCTGTGCACTTCAAGCCGCTATGGAGGGCTTTGAAGTAGTTACGATGGAAGATGCCGCCCCAATTGCAAATATATTTGTTACAGCTACCGGAAATACTAACGTACTAAATCAAAAACATTTCATGAAGATGAAAGATGAAGCTATTCTTTGCAACATCGGTCATTTTGATAATGAAATTGATGTTAGTTGGTTAGAAAAAAATAAAGAGATAAAAGAGATTAACATTAAGCCTCAAGTTGATAAATTTATCCTTCCTGATGGTAGAGCTTTGGTATTACTTGCACGGGGAAGACTTGTAAATCTTGGTTGTGCTAATGGTCATCCGAGTTTCGTAATGTCTAACTCATTTACAAATCAAGTACTTGCTCAAATAGAATTATTTACTAAGAAGGGTGAATACAAAGTTGGAGTTTATACTTTACCAAAAGCACTTGATGAAAAAGTTGCGCGACTGCACTTAGAAAAACTTGGCGTACGTCTAACAACTCTATCTAAAGAGCAAGCTGACTATCTTGGCCTTAAAGTTGAGGGTCCTTATAAACCCGAGCATTATAGATACTAATTAGAGTTTTTTAGCTAGTCATGACTGATAGTTACCTACCGGCATGACTAGCTCATTTCGATCCATCCTTATCCAATCTTTCTCATCTTATATTTAAAACCTGAGTTTCACTTAAGGAGCGTAGCGAGAAAGCTGAGATGCTGAAAGATTTGAAAGAAAAAATAAAAATTGCTACGAAAATGTGTCTTTGTCACATTGAGAAGCAATTTTTACCTGAGCTTCGCTCTGGCTTGTTTTTTATTTCAAAGATTACAGTATATTAGCTTTTGCAGTAGCTTTTTTAAGCGAAACTCAGGTTTAAAGCTAACTAGTCATTGATAATGCGAAATCTAAAGTTATCTACATGGGCACTACTGTGCCTATCTTCCATAATTCTTTTTCGAAACGCTTGGATGGCGGATGCCGCATACATCACACTTCGTACCGTCGATAATTTTATTAATGGATATGGACTACGTTGGAATATTTCAGAAAGAGTACAATCATTTACTAGTCCACTATGGACACTACTTATCTCACTTTTTTATTTTATAACTCACGAAGAATATTTTACTACAATTCTCATATCAGTTGTTACTTCTCTTGCTGCAATTTATGTAATTTCAGCTCGCTCTACAGATATTGCTCAAAAAAGTCTTTTGATATTAATACTTCTTTCTTCCCCAGCATTCATATTCTATGGAGTTTCTGGACTTGAAAATCCAATTGCTTTTCTAACTCTTGCTTTATTCTTCAATGAATATTTCGGAAAAGGTAGATTAAAAATACTAACTCTCCTATTTTCATTGATTTTTTTAACAAGAATAGACCTGATAATTCTTACTATATTACCATTAGTTTATACTTTTTATAAAAACCGCGAAGAAGGAAGCTGGATTGTCTCTCTTCCGGGATTTATCCCAATAGCAATATGGATGATTTTCTCCGTAATTTATTACGGTTTCTTTTTACCAAATACAGCTTATGCCAAATTGCCCTTGGGAATCCCTCAAATAATTCTTAATCAAAATGGTTTAAATTATTATCTTCACTCATTAGATGCTGAGCCAATAACAATTTTCATTATCATTCTCTCTCTTTGTGCAGTATTTAGATTTAGAAATATAAAGATTCTAGCTTTAGTTTTTAGCATTCTGGCATATCTTTTTTATATCATTCACATTGGTGGTGATTTTATGTCCGGCAGATTTCTGGGAGCTCCCTTCGTCGTGGCACTTTGTCTTTTAATTGAAATTGGAAAAGACAAAATCGTAAATCATGTGGCATTTTGTTTGATTTTTGCGGTACTTGCACTAGGCATGCTTTCTAATCATCCACCTCTACTCGAGGGTAAGGAATCATGTTGTGGCAAAATAGATGAAAATGGAATTGCCACCGAGAAACAATTCTATTTCTCTGGTACAGGATTATTAAATTATCGTCCTGGAATTATGTGGCCGAACTTTCACTTTGCCGAAGTAGGAAGAAAAGCCAAAATAGAAAATCAAAAGCTCTTAGAAATTGCTTGTGTTGGAATGGCTGGATATTTTGCAGGACCAAATGTTCATATTCTTGACCACTATGGACTTCCAGATCCGTTGATAAGTCGTCTACCAGCTATGATTTCTGGTTTACGACCGGGACATTATCTTAGAGAGTTTCCAGTTGGGTATACAGATTCCGTTTTAAATGCGGAAAATAAAATAGAAGATCCAGCTTTAGCAAAATTTTATGATGAGCTTAAAATTGTAACTCAAGATAAATTATTTTCAAAAAAAAGATTCGAAACAATTTTAAAATTTCAATTTAATGAATTTCAGCCCCTTTTAATTGAATATGCTAGTAAATTAAGTAGATCAGTGCAGTCATCACAACTACAAGTTCGTAAAAATATTGCTAGTCCTTGGAATGCTCCAACAAATGTCACAATTTCCCAATATGGTCTTACAATCAAATATCCCTCTGCTTGTAGTGCAAATACTATTGAGATGAGCTTAGATCACAACAATAACTATTTAGTCTCTTTTCTTCTTGAGGATAGAATCGTTCAGCAAGAAATAATTTATGAATCCAAGATTCCTGGATCAGGTTTACAGATCTATGAACTTTTAATTCAAAATATACTTTTTGATAGTATTAAAATCTATAATATCTCTAGTGATCCCTTAGCCAGCATAGGTCATATTATTACTGATACAAAATGCAATTAATTACACATTGCTTTTAATTCAATTTCGCTATCTTATTTTCTCACTTGGGATAAATTTTAAGCAATCGATACCAACCCCAAATCTAGCCTCGGCTAAATTATTTCTTGAGATAATTTGAATTTTTAGTTTATAAGTTCCTGCTTTAAATTTACCTTCTGCCAATAAAAGATCCTGAGCTATGTCAGCAGCTTCAGAATAAAGATCCATTTCAATGGCTTTAGTTGATATTCCATCAAGCATGACTTTTACTTTTGCAAAGTCATAACTTTTTGTCATTCGAAGAAGTAATTTGCCATTATAATCTTTCGGAATTTCAATTTGAAAAACAATCTCATCACCAACTTTATTATCAAGCCAAAGTAGATGACCTCCAGCACTCCATTGATCTCCTAAGGCTTGAGCTATGTAGGTACCCTTTCCCTTCTTTTCAAGAATCTTTAGATGTTCTCCTTCGATTTGAAAGGAATTGGCTTGCACCTCATTCTTACTTCTAG
This sequence comes from bacterium, assembly GCA_034440315.1. Lineage (GTDB taxonomy): Bacteria > Bdellovibrionota_C > UBA2361 > UBA2361 > J135 > JAWXBT01. The sequence goes on along the minus strand of JAWXBT010000097.1, from coordinate 3,433 downwards.
GTAAAAATTGATAAATATAACTTTCAGGATCTTCTAAAAGAATAAATTTCTCTAACTTATATTTTGGAAAAGTCTCAACAAGATTTTCCATTGATAAGCCATTTGCATATTTTGCCGAGGCAGTAATGCCATTTCCCAAGAGTCGATAAAGTTGATTCAAGAAAAGTCTTTCTGGCCAGTAAAGGGAAGAAACAAAGACTGGAGTGCCCGCCTCAAGTAATTTCTTTGCTGCCACAGCAGAGGAAAAAGCTCTTTCGTCATCAAATTCTGGTCCAAATAATAGATGAATAGCCAAATCTGGTCTTTTGCCCAAAACTTTTTGATAATAAAGTGCAAATGGGTAGTGTCCTTTTCCGTCATCATCAAAAAGATGCGCACCGGGTGGTAATTTTGAAAATATTGCTTCGGAAAGTACTTGCACACGATCATAATGCCGTTTATTGGGATTGCCAAAATATTCAGCTGCATCCCAGTAATTTTCAACTGCCACGAAAGAAGAGAAGTATGTATTCCAAAAGCCCGTGCCTTTTGAAAGAAATGGAATTAAAGCATACAATATCGGAGCTATAATAATAGACGGCAAACAATATAAAGTTAATTTTTTAACCCCGCCAACTTTCTTAAAGGCTATATCAAGCCCTAAAATTGAACAGATCCCAAATATAATCCAGACTGGTAATGCGAATGCATACATATCCCAAATTAAATAATTTGATGACCAAATAAATTGAGCTAATAAAACGCAAAATAAAAATATGCATACACTTCTTAAATGTTTTCTCCTCCAAAAAGAAACCATTCCGGCAAATCCAAGTACAAGGAAAACAGATGGATAATTAATAATTAGTAAGAAAAAATAGTTGAGTCTCCAGTTTAAAAGAGATTCTCCTGATATTTTCTCAGGAAACATTGATTTTTTAAAATGCCCCCCAGTTGTATTATCAATCAATACCTTAAAAGCATCCCAGAGGTTTTGATAAGAGAATTCACCCGCTCTTAATACAGCTTCATTTAATCCTTTTAAAAACAAGAATAGATAAATTTGCATTCCCATTAAAACAAAAAATGAAAATAGTGCCAGCACTTTTGGCTTTAAAAGCTCTTTCCTTCTAGGAGAAAAAAAGAATAATCCAATAAATCCAAAAACAGTTAAGCCCATCAAAATGTGGTTAACAACACTGAGACCCCAGACAAAACCAGCTGCATAAAGATATTTAAGTTCTGATTTCTTATCGAAGCTTAAAACAAGATAAATAATGCCGGTCAGCAATGCAGTATTGAGGGTATACACTTCAAGCATCGTAGAATGCCACCACAATGAATGAGAGAACATTATGGCAATAGAACCGAGTAAAGAGGCCCAAAAATTCTCAGTGATCAACAAACCAGTTCTGAAAGAGAAAAACACCGTTAGTGCTCCGAAAACTCCGCATAAAAGATTTAATCTATGGTGAAATTCTCCAAATGGAAAAATCCAGGTCCAGATTTTACCAACAATATAAAATAAATTATGAGAATTAACCCAGGTGCTCGTATCTAATGCATACACCGTCCCAGCAATCATCGGAGAATCGATCCATCCGGGATTGGGGCAAGCTGTGTACCAGTAAAATATAAGTGGAATGATCCAAAAAAACCTTTCTAAAAACTTATGACAACGGTTTTCTATTTTATCTAAAATCAACATCTTTAGACCATATCAAAATGTCTTCTCTAAGATAAGACAATAAAGATATAGTAGATAAAACATGGAACTCCTTAAATCTGCGACAACTTCTATACTGATTTTCGTTTTTCTATACTTAAATATAGATGCCCTAAACTCCACCTTAGGACTGCGTTTCAAACCCCTTATTACAGGATACGATTCCTTACTTCCAAATCATTGGATAACTCAGAGATTATTTAGAGTCTTTGATGTCTTCGATCGTTGGACTAACTTTAATTTTGGCTATCGTGCTTATGGTTCGAGAACTTATTACGATCAGCCACCAATCAGTCCAACTACCGAGATGATTGATTTGGATATATATAAGTATTTTCCACAAATTCGTGGAGAGGCCAACAGACGTATTTGGCTGCAATCTTTCAGACAAGATTCGCAAAGATTAAAAATTGCATATTCACGTATGACTTCCACCTTACAGCGATTGCACAATTTGAAACATCCTCATGACTCAATCGTGCAAGTTTTTATCTACAGATACGAATGGCAAAAAAGCCTCGATGGTTTTGATGCAAACATGGACAAAGGCAAGATCATGTTGGAGGGACATAACTAATGTTAAGTAATGTATCTTCAAATATCAAAGAATTCTTTTTCCCATTTGGTAGCCCCAAAAATCTTGGTATATTTCGATTATTATTTGGCATATATCTTTTGTGGCATATAGTTCCACTTTTCCACTATGTACCACTTTATTTCTCAGTAGAAGGCTTTTACCTGCCACTATTAGAAACTCCAATAAATGGCATTAAATCTATAAGTGATATTTTCGCCTTTATTACAGCTCCGGTTTCAGTAACGGTTGCATATATTTATTTTGCTATCACCTGTCTCTGTCTCTTTTTATTCACAATTGGACTTTGGGCTCGAGTAGCCATTTTTATTTTCTCCTTATTTTGGGCTTACTATTATTTTCTCTACATGCATTTTACAAACTGCTCATTTGATAAAATTATAATGATCTTTTCTTTAATTTTGACACTCAGTCCTTGCGATGAAGCATTCTCTCTCAAATCCTATTTTAGAAAAAAATCAGGTGGCAGTGCCCCAATAAACGTTCCACTTTGGACCCAACGTCTTATTACACTTGAAATTTCACTTATGTATTTAGGCACCTCTATTTTTAAATTGCTTTCAGGTGCTTGGAACGGCGGCGAAGTAATTTATACGGCTCTAATGGGAGATTGGACTACGCCGGCCTCTTTTTGGCTTGCTCGCCAGGGATTGCCTTTAGGTTTTTATGATTTATTGATGATATCAGTAATATTTTTTGAAATAACGGCATGGTTTTTATTATATGATCAAAAGTATCAAAAGCTTTGGATGCTCGGCGGCACTCTCTTTCATCTCTCTAATGCAATTCTACTCAATGTGTGGGAATTTATGTTTTTCCCTTTGACCTATATTTTGTTTTTTCAAATTAAAAAAAGTCGAGACGGAGCCTGAAGTATCTCCTCACTTATCGCCTTTAAGTGCCGAGCTCTCAGATTGGGGCATCTTATACCCTAGATTAATGCAAAATTGCTTGTTTTATGCCTCGTACTATTGTAATATTTAGTTATATGGTTGTAATTCCTAGAGATATACAAGGAAAACTGTTGGATTGGCGCTTAAGCTCTAAACGAAAGCCATTGCTACTCCGAGGGGCTCGCCAAGTTGGAAAGACTTATAGTGTTAGACAATTAGCTAAAGATTTCGATCACTATA
>JAWXBT010000096.1:0-3406 GCA_034440315.1 bacterium | reverse complement strand
CCCTTGAATCTATGGGTATTTCTTCCTCAATGAGAATATCGCACAAAGTCTCTAATGCCAAATTCCACTCGCCCGCATGAATATCTGAAGTGATAAATTTTATTTGAGCCTCTGAAAGTTTTGGCTTAAGTATGTTGACGACTTCCTTGAGTTTACTTTCCACAATTTTATAGTCAAACATGAGTCTATTTCCTATCTCCATCTTCTGCAAATAAAAATTTAACCTCTACTCTAGCGCCAGAATGTTTTTCAGACGCGGTTTTATATATCTCCAAAATTTTCTCGACTTTCTTATCTGATGGCTGTTCGTAAAAATAATAAGTAATGCGACTGGGTTTACCCTGTTTTACTGATTCACGCGCTAAATCTTCAGCTTGAGTCTTAGCTTGATTGATTCTCGTAGATGTTTCGCGTAGCTTAAACTCTGCAACTTCTTTTGCTAAAGACGGATTAAGGTGATCTTTCTTTCTGACAGCATCATACTCTACTTTAGAGTGTTCAATATTGGTAACTCTTAACATTTGTTGATCGAGATTTTTTTCGTCTTGTGTTCTTGGGTCTTTTGGTCGAGTGATCACGCTTGGCAAGTAGGGACTATCAATATCTTCTTTCGTCCACATTTTGCCTTCTAGATGCCACGTTTCAAAAAACAACTGTTGCTCTACAAAAAATCCCCAGTTATCTCCTTTCCAAGTATTTAAAAGAGTTTTTAGGTCTTGATTATAATTTTCCTTGCGAGGAAGTTTGTCTTGTAAACCGCGTTGCCATTTATCCCAGTCTGTTATAGTTTTTACTGGCAACCTTCTGACACTCGCAAAACCCCACTTTCTTTGAATTTCCTGAATTTGACTGGATATGCAGCCAAAGTTAGATACAGCTTCTTCGCACAAATCAATCAGATTTGTAACTGTTGAGTAAAATTCATCTGCATCACAGCTATCATCAAGTCTGCTTGCTATTTCATCTACTTCTTCTAAAGTTTTGAAAGGATTGCGAATAATCCTTTTTAGATATTCAATGTCATCACTAAACTTCATCGGCTCTCATCCTTTTTATTCTAACCGTATTTCGCCCGAATTTCTTCGAGCAAATCTATTGCCTTATTTAGCTGACTTGATACCTCATCAAGTTCATCTTCAAGACTTCTGAACTTACTGCTTAAATCTTTTTGATCTGTGTCAGGAATTGAACTAGACGATGCGCTGATTTCCTCTAAGTTGTCAACGATTCGACTAATTTTTGCCTTGAATTCTTCGATATCATCTGTCAGTGCCATTGCGATAACTCCATAAACTACATGAAAAATTTAGCACAATTTAGGAACCAAAATCAAGATATCTCCAAATAGTACCTGATATTGGAACTATTGTTTCTTCTGGTAATATTATCTCAGGAGTGTTGACATATTGCCCTCCATCTTGACCTTCTACAAAAGCTCGACCCTTGGGGGCTGATGCTATTTCATCAGCTAATCTGTAGCCTAGTACCGTGTCAGTTGCATCTGGACTTAACCGGAAAACTACTTTTTCTCCGCAATTTTCCCGAACTTGCCTGCTAACTACCTCAGAAGTAGGGAACTGTGTACAGTAGATTACATGAATACCAAATTTCCGCCCCTGTAGTACATACTCTTCTAATCGCTGTTCTATAACCTTTTTTAATTCTTTGTCTGCACGGGCTATGGCAGCCGCTTCATCTATTATCCAAAGCATTCGGTCAATTTCAACGCCTCTTGCTTGTATTTTTTTGATGTTGTTAACTTTAAATTGTCGCATTAAAGACAATCTTTCTTCATATTGTTGATGAATTTTCTCAACTAATTCTTTACAGCCTTTTGAGTTTATGACTATTTCAATATTTAGATTCATGTCTTCTAAGTATTGAAAATCGGCTCCCCCAAAATCGGCAATATAAACTTTTCTTTTGGGGTTAGCATATAAAAATTGAAAAATAATCCAGTGTAAAAAGTTACTTTTTCCATAGCCAGGTCTTCCCGCAACAAGGCGATGAGGATCATTATTCCAAGAAGAATAAACGACACTCCCATCATCAGCCATGCCGACTATATATTTATCTGGGTTTTCAGTCATCTCCTGGCCATATTTTCTAACTATCTCCTCAGCAGTTAATTTAAATAGTTTTGGTCGTTCTTGAGGAATACCTGGAACAGGAGTTTTACCGGGAATAACAATGCGAAAAAATCCGCTAATTTCTTCTAGCGTTGCATATCGGTGTAAGGGTTTAAGGTCTTTGATTAGGGCAAAAGGACTTTTTCCAGAACTATTAAAAGATTGAGTGATGGCTGAAGGTGAAGAGCGCACAATCTCTCCTATTGATGACGGTGCTAAAGCTGCGTTATTAAAATCTGCGAGATAAGATGTAAATGGCTTATGAATATCAGTAGATCCGTCACCTAATTCGTTATTACTGATCTTGGGTTTTACAGATTGTCTGATCAACTTATCCCCAAAGTCATCTTGCCAGCCTTTCCGTTCAACAGCCGTACAAATCTCTACATTTTCAGTGGATTTCAAACTTTTTAAGAACTTCTGAGTATCCACATCGCGACTCAGGATTTCAACACAGTCTTGTTCTCCGTGACTTTTGGCTTCGGTTGCACTTCTTACTAATTCCATTAAAACAGGGCGGATGTTACTTCTGGTTTGTGCTAGTGCTTTGATACTGTACTTAAATAAGTTGCTGTGCAAATAGGTTGTTTGATAGTGCTGGTAGATGCTTAATGCTCCCTCAAAAAAGACATCTCTGCGATGACTTGTGACGAGTTGCAGTTGAGGGATCATTTGAGCAAGTGCTTTAGCTAACTCTGACCTATTTTCTGATTTTTGACAGACTTGCAGTGTGATTTCTAGTAAAAACTTTTCATTTAATCGATTCAGAATATCACAAATATTTAACATATTGTTGTTTTTGTTGGCCTCAAATAAATGAGGTACATAGTAGCCTTGCGAGTTAAAAGATTCCGGCTTCAGAGCTTCTCCAATATGGTTGACCCACTCCAAGTTTTGACATTGATTTAACCCAGGCGATAGATCAAAATTGTAAAAAACGCTTAAATTTGAAATTTGAACAAAACTAATTATTTCTTCCCTGATTAGATTTAGTTGTTGAGAATCATTGTGCAAATAATTGAAGATCATGTAAATTTTTAACCGTTCATCTTTAGAGTTGTTGGGGTCATAAAAGTAACGGATAGAAAGCGCTAAGCCATTTGTGTTGCCTAAGCTGAGGAAATGCTGCAAAAGTCCACGCTGACTGTCTGCGATTGACTGACGAACTTGATTGCCGTATCGCTCAATATACTTTTGAGAGTTGAGGTTAGGTAGTTCTGGAATCAGAAAATACAGAGGAAAAATGTGCGTCATGTCAGTTTAATATATTTTTATAT
>JAWXBT010000095.1:0-3538 GCA_034440315.1 bacterium | reverse complement strand
ACAAGGCAACATTGCACCGATGACAACATTCCTGTTATTACATACTACCAGTATGATGGTGGTGGGCAACGCATTCGTAAAATAACTGAAAATCAGGCAGCAGCCGGAACTACACCCACCAAAAAAGAAGAACGTATTTATGTTTCAGGGTATGAGCTTTACAAAAAACACAGCGGAACTGATGCAGGATTAGAACGAGTAAGCCTCAGCTTAATGGACGCAGGACACCGATTTGTGATGGTGGAAACCCGCAATGGCATAAACGATGGTACAGAAAAGCAATTAGTACGCTACCAATTGCACAACCACCTTGGCTCTGCTGCATTAGAGTTGGATGGAACGCTGGATGCTAAAGTTATTTCTTATGAAGAATACCACCCTTTTGGCACCACTGCTTACCAAGCCAAAAACCAAGACATAAAATCTGCTGCCAAACGCTATCGCTATACAGGGATGGAACGGGATGAAGAAACAGGGATGGAATACCATAGTGCAAGGTACTACCTGCCTTGGTTGGGTAGGTGGTTGAGTGCGGACCCGATTTGGATTGAAGGTGGTGAGAACATTTATCGGTATGGGAGAAACAATCCTGTTAAGATGACGGATTTAAGTGGAAATCAACCCGCAGAGATATTTTCTCCTGAAACTGCATTGGTTGCTGCAACAGCCTTACAAAGAGCGGCTCAAGTTTGGGGGACAGCAGGAATTTTTACAGGAGGAGCGGCAGTAGCAGCACCAGCCATTGTAGCTGCACCAGCAGCAGGAGCAGCATTACCAGTGGCAGCTGCAGTGACTTACGCACTGGCTATTTCTGGAGCCATGATAGGAGCTTTGCACATTTATATGGGAAGGACGGGTTCAATTGCAAGATATGGTAATCCTTATGGAATGCCCTCCAGAGATATTGCATTTCCAGTACTTCGAGCTGCAAGAGAGATGAGAGCTGATCCTTTTCCTATACCTCCCCCTTTACCGGCACCTGCACCTGAAGGGGAAGAAAGAAGAAGGCCAAGATTAGAGGGAAGAATATATGTTACTTATACCAGATATAATCCCGAAACAGGTCTAACTTATTCTGGAAGAACTAGTGCAGTAATTGATTTAAATATGCCGTGGCGACCACAAGCCGATGCAGCAGTTGCTGCAAGAGATGCAAACCATCATATTGATGAAAGACCTGAGCCAACCGCATCAAGTTTTCTTCCAGCAAGGCTTGATCAGTTTGCTGTGGGTTATGCAGTAGGTTATGGAGAGCGTTACAGAGATGCTGCATATCTAGCAATTAGAGGACGAGAGCAACAACTAATTGACCATTATGGAGCTACTCGTGCTGCGGAATTAGGTAGCTCAGCAACTTTTACGGGAGGAGCTTGGACTGATAGTAACCCGGGACCTCATTTAACAGAAAACAATTTTCGAGGAGTGGCACGAGATAACCTCTTAGGTCCTGTTTTCCATGCTGCTTCAGATTTGGCATTCAGACCACTTGCATCCTATACGGGAGATATAAATCCTTAATTAAATAAATAAAAATGAAAGAAAAATTAAAGTTTGAGGTCGGTACTTATCTATTAATCCCATTGTCAGATGGTTCATTCGGTTATGGTAGGGTTCTGAAGAATCCTTACATAGCTTTTTATAATTACCAGACAGATCGGCCCACATCCGATTTAGATTTGATTGATTTACATCCAATTCTTTTCAAGCAGGCTGTTAGATTCCATAAAGAAAATAAGTGGATTAACATTGGCATTAACCCACTTAATGAAGAATTGGCTAAACCGGTTGTTAGGTTCATGCAGGATTTAGCAGACTTTAGAAAATGTATCATTTTCGATTCAGAAGGATTAGAGCAACATGTTTCTCCAGAAGATTGTATTGGAGTGGAACGTGCCGAAGTTTGGGAGTCATATCATTTAGAGCAACGATTGCTAGATACTTTTCAAGGAAAGCAAAACGCAGCAGAATTATATTCAAGAGTAAGGCTAAAGTAATTAAAAAGTCTCTCCAACTAGTAAAAGCAACCAGCTTGTGCGAATAATAAACAAAGAATGATTTGAGGTATATTAGTAAATGTATTGTAACAACAAGCAAAACTCACTAAGTAACAAATAAATTTTAAATGGATTTCAAACCAAATGAATTTTTTATAGGCCTGGTGGAATTTACCAACATTCTACTGCCGGGTGCTGTGCTGGCACTTATAGTTTTGATGGTAGAGGCAAACCATCCTGTGAAAGACAATCATAGGTTGTATCAATATGCCTTTACTGAGAGCACTAGCATTATATTCTGGGTGGCAATTATTTTTTCATCTTTCGGATTAGGCTACTTTTTGAGTTCAATTGCATCCGGTTTAGTTACCTTGTATGATACAATTAGAAAACAGTTTTATCCCTACGATGAAGATTTGAGACAGAGGTTTAAATACAATTGTCTATCTGAAAGACAGAAAAGGGAATACCTGAAAATTTATGAACGTAGTTTGATTTTACAGAAGAAAAAGGAATGTGCAAAAGAGGAAAATTTTTCAAATCTCACTGAAAAAGAAAAATTATTTGAAGGGTTTAAAATAAAGTTTACAAAAAATATTTTCAGAATACTCCTGTCAGTAATATTTAAACTTGATGCCCAAATTAAGATTGATAAAAGTTATGAAGAAGCACGAAAGATTTTAAATACCCAGCCCGAGGCTTTTAGAAATGCCACGAATGCTTATAAATGGGCAAACACTGTTTTAGAAGCTCATTTCCCTGCTAGTAGCGAACAGGCTACCCGTATTGTGTCAGCTTCTAAATTTTTCAGAAGTATGGGGGTGGTATCATTCATATATTTGATATTACAACTTTCCCACCAAATCGCCTATTCTTTCTGGCAAATCAATTTACTTATTCTTTTGCTTTCCTTTCGTGAGTACATCGTGCAGCGACAAAAAAGTGTGCAAAAAACGTATCAAAGCATTGTTGTATTAACCTATTACAAAAACAGCAACTCAGAAGTTAATTAAAACGGCATTCAAAAACATTAAAAATAATAAGTCATGGTAACAACAATCAAAAATCAAACCCCCAATACCGTTCTCGGGAAAGTAACCGATAGCAACGGTCGCCCATTAGCCAATCTAAAAGTAGTCATCTACGATGTAGATATGCGGGAGTGGCAGCCACTTGCAGATACCTTCACGAATAGAGAAGGTAAATACGAACTGCAATGGACACACGAACAACTCAGTGGCAGGGGTAAAAAAGAAGCAGATATTGCTATTAAAGTTTTTACTAAGGAGAAAAACTCCGAGCTCTATAAATCGAGTTTGGATGAGGTGCGGTTCAATGCCTCACCAAGAGAAGAAATCAACATTACTATCAGACAGGCTTTACCCAAAGAAGTAGTAGAGTTTGATTTCTTGGCGAAAGGAGTTAGCTTCTTAGCTAATAAAATCGCCATTGCCGATTTACAAGAAAACAAAGAGCATCGGGATGTTACTTTCCTGTCAAAAGAACTGGAAGTGCCTGCCGATAAGATGGAGCATTTGATTGTT
>JAWXBT010000094.1:0-7573 GCA_034440315.1 bacterium | reverse complement strand
CTCTACATGTTTTTACTACAAATGAAATTTGTAAGGAGTTTTTTAATGCTCTAAAACTTGAAAAAGAAATCCCTTCTAAAGATTTTGTCGTAGGAATAAAAAATCACCTTCAAGATAGGTTTATTGGCCTTCACTAGTCTTATTGCACACGATTCTGAGTGCCTAAATAAATAAGCCTTTAGTCAAGAAAGTGAAGTTGTAAATTCTATCCAGAATTTAAAAATATTACTTCGCCTTTCCATCACTTGCTATAATATTACAGATCTCCAGACTCAAGATAACTCTGGGCATCTTCCTTCATCTCAACAGTTCGCTTTGGTTGGGTACCTTTTTTAAAATATTCAAGTATTGCACCATCGCAATTTGCACAGCTAATCAAACCAGAACTTCTATCTACCCAATATGGATCCACTCCAGAGGGCACACTAAAATCTGCTGGCTCTGGCTTTAAAATTTCTTCTGGTTCAATTCCCAATCTCTCAGCTTCTTGCTTACTATCCTCAATAAGTTTTTCAAGTCCAATGTTATCTCTATGTTCTAGGAATGGCTTCATAAAATTAAGAAAAATTGGAGCTGAAATCTTGCCTCCTGTTTCTTTGTCACCAATATCTTTCTTAAGATCGAACCCAACCCAAACAACACAAACCCATTCAGGCGTAAAACCGATAAACCAAGCATCCATATGTTCATTCGATGTTCCGGTTTTACCAGCAACTGGACGAGCAATTGGCTTAACCTTAGTTCCAGTGCCTCTTTCAACAACACCTTTTAAAATATTTGTTAGGACAAAAGCACTATTCTCATCAACAACCTGCTTTCCATTTGTAAGTAGATTGTCTTTAAAATTAAAAATTTCCTTTCCTGTTCTATCTTTAATATTTGTAACAAAAACTGAATCAACCAACACCCCACGAGCAGCCAAAACTCCATATGCACGAGCCATCTCAAGAGGAGTTACTTCGCTACTACCAAGAGCTAATGAAGGATTGCGCCCTAGATCTGAATTTATGCCTAATTTTCTAGCGTAATTAATAACTGCATCAATTCCTATTCGTGAAATTATATCGGCAGATGCGAGATTGCGAGATTTTTCTAAGGCATTGCGTAATGTGATCGCACCTAAAAACTTATCATCAAAATTTCCTGGAGACCAAACCTCATCACCAATTCGAAAAGTTCTTGGTTCATCATAAACAATTGTTGTTGGAGTATATCCAAAACCATCGATGGCCGCTAAATACAAAACTGGCTTAAAGGAAGATCCTGGTTGTCGCAAGGATTGAGTTATTCGATTAAATTGACTTTGATTAAAATCATACCCTCCAACAACTACTGGAACTTTGCCAGTATAAGGATCCAACAGCACAACTCCACCTTCAATTTCTGGAGTCTGATCAAAGACAAGAGTATCGTCATCAGGATTAATTAAATCTCCTAATTTCCAGGACACCTCTACTACATTGCCTGGAACAAGTTCGAGAACTGGATTGGTATAGACAGTATGATCATCTTCGGTTAGTTTTTTTCTCATCCAAGAATTAGGACTAATTGTAATAGTTTCAATTCTTGATCCTGTAGTCACCTCAACCGAGTTTTTAGTTTTAAAAACTCTCGTTACCAGGGCAGGAGTAACATCCTCACTAACCTTACTATCTCCCGATAGTCTCTGTAAATTTTCTATATATTTCCCGCGCTCAGCTTCTTGCACATAACCTTTTGCACCGCGCCATCCCCTGCGTTTATCAACCTCTCTTAGGCCGTCCTGCAAAGCTTTTGTAGCCATTTTTTCCGCGCTCTGATCGAGTGCCGTATAAACTTCGTAGCCTCCTGTATCAACTTCCTTTTCACTTCCAAAATAATTGATCAGTACTCTTTTTACTTCGGAACTAAAATAGGGTGCTTTTTGGATTCTAGCATTATTTACAACAAATGTTTGTAAATCATCTTTGATTCCAGAATCCATATCAGCTTTTGTTATAAATCCGGACTCATACATCTGGCGTAGGACATAGCGTTGTCTTTTCTTAGCACGATCGTAATTTGTTACTGGAGAATATCTTGATGGTGCTTTTAAAAGCCCAGCTAACATGGCGGCTTCTGAGACTGTGATATCTTTTAATTCTTTATGAAAATAAACCAAACCAGCTGCCTTAATGCCATAAGCACCATTACCAAAATACATTTGATTTAAATAAATCTCTAAGATCTGATCTTTAGTAAGTGCCTTTTCTAGTCTGTAAGAAAGAATTGCCTCTTTAATTTTTCTTTCATAAGCTTTTTCAGGAGTCAGAAGAAGTTTTTTTACAACTTGTTGTGTTATTGTCGAAGCACCCTGTTTTCTTTGACCTGATTCTATATTTTTTACAATGGCTCTAAATATACTAATTAGATCGATTCCCGGATGTGTGTAAAATGAGGCATCTTCTGCGGAAATAAAAGCTCTTTTAATTTGTTCAGGAATATCTTTAATACTAACTGGATATCTTCTCTCAATAAAAAACTCTGCAATAAGATTTTTTTGGCTATCAAAGACTCTGGTAACAGAGGCTGGTTTATAGTCCTTCATATCATCAAGACGGGGCAGGTCTCTGGTAATATAAAAATATCCCCAAGCTAAAAAAATTGCAGCTCCAACTGCTACAAATGAAAGTAGACTAAAGATTAGCCAGAAAAATGATTTGAAAATCTTCTTAAGAAATCTAAACATGAAAACACGAGTATTAAAGGAGCATACTTGTAAATCCTAGCATTAGAATCTTTTTAGCTAAAGAGTAGGTTCCTATTGTTTTGAGTCTAGTGGTTCCTGATCGGAAACTTTAGAAACTTGGATTAAAGATTCTTTTTTGGGAGTAATTCTCTTTAAAGTGGCCTCACTGATAACAAATGGCTCTATTAAATCTCCAACTCCTGCAAAATAACCTTTAGTAACTTTACCCTCTTGCCATTTCTTACCCACAACAAGGGTCCTTAGTTTTTCAGGATCGCTTCCTAATTTTACTACTACTTTTAAAACTGGAGTGGCAAATCCAAAATCTAGATTCTTGGAAGGAAAGGACTCTACCCTCAGTCCAGCGAGATCCTTTATCAGGCCTTCTGCAAAAACTGCATCGGCTTCTTTTCCATCAACACTCCACTTAGCCCCCTCCGGACTTTGAGTTTTAGTGAGCATCAAAGAAGGAGTTTCTTTAGATATATTTTCAAACCTTGCCTCCATTACATCATCAGAAGAAAAAGCAAATAAGTTTTTCTCTCTAAAGTTATCAAAATCTCTTAATAGTAGTGGCCCGGGGTTTGCTTCTAATGCAAACACAGATTTTATTTCAGAAACTGAAAAGAAGAATTCTTTATCCTCTTTCTTTTTATTTCCTAGGGTGACTTTTATTGGAAGAATTTTTAGCTCATCTTTAAAAATTAGATCTATCGTGCCTACTGGAGAATCAAGTCCATAGCTTTTCAAGGTTATCTCTGAATTTTCATCTTTTGGATCGTAAAATTTTACAGCTTTAAGATTTCGGATATTTTTAGTTAATTCAGCTATCGAAGAAGCACTTAGTGTCACGGCTAAAGGTTTAGTAGCAGTCCATTTTCCATTAGTATCAGAAACGAATTCAAAAGATTTCTTTCCTGATGTAACTCTAATGCTTTTTAATTGATTATCATTAAATTCAAGAGGGGTTTTATCTCTAATCTCATCTGATGATTTATTTGCTGCAAGATATAAATCTTCTCCTACTAAATACAGTTTTCCAGAATCGGCAGTCCGTGCATATCTTTTATTAGTAAATTCATTTTTCTTACCAAACTGAATCTCAGTTTCCTTGCCTTTAAAATTTACCAAAACTTTAAGCTCTGGCTTAGCAAGCCCATATATACCTAAATCTTTTTCAACTTCATCTTCAGAAATTGTATTATCGGGCTTAAACCCAAGGAGTGCTGTCTCAAGAGAAGTAACGGATCCAGTATCAATTGCATTAAAACCAGCTTGATTAATTTTCCATGCTCCGTCTTTATTAATTAAAAGAAATTCTGACTTTGAGTTTTTTACATTGATACTAGATAGATCTTCTTTTTTATGAACAGAAAAAAGAATCTTTGCTTCTTCAACTTTTTTCTCAGTTGGATTATCAACGTATAAAATATAGCCAAGTAGTGCTAAAAAAAATGCAGCAAAAATTAGAGTCTTTTTAAGATTCATAATTGAGTCTGTTAAATTAATTTTACAAAAATTAGGCTACCTTTCGTCTCCACCATACCAGCAATCCGATGATCATGATCAACTCAGGAACGAAAAATCCAGAACCCAACAGAACATAAAATGTCCCAGCAGGTAATCGATCCATTGAAGTTTTAAACTTCTTAGGTCTAATGGAAATATTACTGTCCTCTCCAATAAGCCAATTAATAGTATTCAAACCTAGATCCCTATGAACGCTTTGTGGAAAAAGAGAATTACTAATCCAATCTGTATCGCCAATTACTACGATTCTTGTGCTTAGTTTATCTGCTTCGCCTTCTATTGAATCTTTATTTTCTGATTTCAATTCTTTTTCATAAGCTATGGCCAAAGATATTGGACCTTTAACATCCGCCTCATCCAAGGCCACGCGAGGTTCATTTTCACTAAAGACAGTTTTTATATCACTCTCGGCCCAGCCTTTATCGCTAGATTTAAATAGCTCAGTGTACGTAGCACCTTCCTTTTTATCCGCAGGAGTTACCGATGAAGCTAAGTTAAATATGGGTTTATCACGGTTAGCAATTCCTTGCGTTATAGCATGCATCTCAACATCAGAAGCCATAAACTGAACACCCAAAGATGGTCCTGCAAATAATCGCATCACAGTATCCAGAACCAGATCCTCTCCAATCTTAATGCCATAGTGTGCAGCAATGTCGGCAACGTCAGTTGTTGTAGTTGGGTAGCCAGGATCCTTCAATAAAAATAATTTTCCACCCTTATCAGCGTAATCAATTAAAGATTTTTTTTCATCAGGAAAGAAAGGAGATTTCGGTGCCAACACAATCACGGCAGCAGCATCAGTAGGCACGGAACCAAGTTGGGCTAAATTCAAAGACTCAAGAGTTATATGCTCATCAGCAACCGATTCAGCAAAAAACTTAAGACCTCTAGCATCATCTGCGGCTAGATCTGGCTCACCATGTCCAACTAAATAGTAAACTTTCTTTGCTGCTCCACGAGTAAGTTTTACAATAGCATTTGTGATCGCCTCTTCTGTCATTTCATTAAGGCGACTCTCAGCTTTAATCTGCTTTTCATCACCATAACTAAGGTAAATAATATTACCTTGCTTCATTTGATACTTATCAACGAGCTGTGGCTTTGCATTTGGATCTATTATTTCAACTTTGACCTTCTCGGAGTAATGAGAATAAAGTTTTACAGTATCGAAAGCTGCTCCTTTACCACCCATGACATTAAACAACATTATCTGAAGTGGCTCTTTCAGATCTTTTAAAACTTTCTGAGTTTGATCTGTAAGACTAAAAACACCTTCTTCGGTTAAATCCCATCTAACATTGTATTTATCTTTATTACCCAGATAATTAACTGCTGAAAGTATGCCTAGAAAAACAACTCCATAGAGAACTGCATTAAAACCAAAGCGGGAGCTTCGGCCCTTAATCATGCCTTGTGTCTGGCCGATATTTTTTGATCCATAAAGAGCGAACCAAACCACAATCATTATTATTCCCAGAACCATATGCGAGAGCATAATGGGGTGTCCGTGGCCTATAAAAAATCCACCCAATATTCCAAAGAGTAGAACTACAAGTCCAACTAGTCCTAAAAATCTAATCCACTTTTCCATCGACATAACTTTTATCTCACAGTCTTAACGCAAAATCTTAACGCCATCTTTGAGCTTCAAGGGCTCTTTGAGAAAGAAAAATTCCAAATAGAATCAAGCTAATAAAGTAAATGATACTGCTGGATTCAACTACGCCCAAAAGTAAGTTTACAACCTGTTCAGCAGGAGAAAGATACTTTAGAACTTCTCCCAAATTTCCACCTACTGACTCTGCTGGTGAATTTATCATGTAAAGAAGAAGCAATGTTACCATGCTGCCAATGGCAGCCACGACTTGGTTTTCAGTAAATGCAGAAATTGCCATGCCGATGCTAGCAAAAGACAGGGCATATAAAATAATTCCAAAAAGCCCACTTAGAATTGGCCAAAATTCTAAGGTTGCCTGAGTGTAAAGAATCAAGGGGAATGAAAAAACTGATACCAACATAACGATGACTATCGCGGAAACACCAGCAAACTTCCCTAATACAATTTCAGTAACACTAAGAGGCGAGATTGCTAATAGTTCGAAAGTGCCAGTGCGCTTCTCTTCCGCAATTAATCGCATTGTTAAAACTGGAATCATAAAAACAAGAATCACCATTAGAGTATAGTAGAAACGAGCTACAACAAATTCATTCATACCTGGCACGCCTTGTTCAGCTCGATATGGCATCTGAGTATATTGTTGCAAAACGAGATCGTAATAAGCCACGAAGTTATAAAAGAAATAAGCACTAAGAAAAATAAAACCTGTAATAACTATATACGCAATTGGAGAGACGAAAAATGAAAGCATCTCCCTTTTAAAAATCGAATAAATATTTTTGATTGACTGAAGCATCTGTTCTGCCCTTTAAAGAAATTAAAATTATCCGATGTGAGCAACTCGCTCGCCCGTAACACAGGCCATAAATGCCTGTTCAAGGGGACGATCTCGAACGATATCGGCAAGACTACTCTCTAAGACCACTCTGCCCTGAGCAATAATCACTACTTTATTACAAACTTCAGTAACCTCGGGCAAAATGTGCGTGCTTAGAATAACTGTGTGGCTTTCAGATAAACTCGAAATCAATTTTCGAATCTCAATGATCTGAACTGGATCAAGTCCACTAGTTGGCTCATCTAAAATTATAACTTCTGGATTATGAATAATAGCTTGGGCTAAACCAACTCTTTGTCTAAAACCTTTCGAAAGATGTCCACAAAGTTTCCTGCTTACGTCACTTAAACGACAAAGCTCGATAACTTCGTCAATTCTGGATTGAAGAATATCCTTAGACACTCCTTTAATCTCACCCATGAATTTGAGATACTCAGTAACACGCATTTCCCCGTATAAAGGAGGATTTTCTGGTAAGTATCCGATCCTTTTTCTGACTTCTTCTGCTTGAGTTAAGATGTCATATCCAGCTATTTTTGCAGTACCCGAAGTTGGTGGCAGAAAAGTTACCAGCATTCTCATGGTGGTAGTTTTTCCTGCACCATTGGGTCCCAAGAATCCTAAGATATCACCTTTTGCAGCAGAGAAACTAACGCCTGAAACTACTGTTGTTTCTCCATACAATTTGGTTAAGCCAAGTACTTCGATCATATGGTAAGTTATAATTGTAAAGAAAACGAATTGTTACCTATGAGGAATTAATAGAATAGAGCTAAGAACGCAAGTGCCTGCGTCATTTGTTGTGAACTCTCGTATAGATTTACTTTTATATAGTGTTTTTCAAAAGTCTTTGCCGAATCACAAGATATGGCAATGG
>JAWXBT010000093.1:0-2544 GCA_034440315.1 bacterium | reverse complement strand
TGAGAGTTTTTATATTAAACAAATCCTTAACTCCGAGGAATCTTTTACCATAGTTAATGTCGATGCAATTAAGACTATACAATCAGAAGGTCGTGGAGGTCTGATACTGGCCGCTCATATTGGAAACTGGGAAATCTTAGGTGCTTGGATAGCTAAAAATTTTAATCGTCCCTTTACGGTCTTTGGGCGTTTAATCGATAATCCTGGATTACAGAAAGCTTTGGGAGATATTCGCAGTGGTTATGGAGTTAAGGTTTTATCCAAAAATGATAAGGCTGCTGGGATTTCTGTTATTCGATCTCTTCGTAAAAAGGAGTTTGTAGGAGCAGTAATTGATCAAGACACAAATGTCAAAAGCGAAATGATCAATTTTTTCGGTATTAAGGCTAATACTCCCTCTGCTTTGGTTAAAACTGCCCAAAAAGGGAACTACCCTATATATGCATTTTTTTTGATTAGAACTGCACCACTAACATATTCAATTTTTACTCATATTATAGATTCTAATAAATCAACTGAAGATGTATTAAATGAATATAATAATATCTTAGAAAGTTTAATTAAAAAATATCCCGAACAATGGGTTTGGGTACATAAACGCTGGAGAACTCTTGAGTCTTTGGAACGCTTAAACAGTAAACAATATATTAATTATTTAAATAGGATGATCGGATAATCATGAAAAGATTTTATCAGATTATTATTTGTTTAGTTTTTATATTATCTTTCACTGCGTGTAGTCCAAAAGTTTTTTTTGCCCTTTATCGCTGGGGAGAATATGGATATATAAAAAATGCCGAAGAAGCGTTACGACAAAAAAAATACGATCAAGCCTGCGAATTATATCAAAAACATATTGAGTATAGATTGTCTGTAATTGATCGACCTGAATGGGAAAATCCCTATTTTTACTATCTGATTATTGGAGATATCAGACTTAGACAAAGCAAAGTTGAGGAAGCCTTAAGTGCATATGAGCTAGCCGAGAAGATGAAAATTGAACCTCAATTAGTTTCTGATAGGTATCGATTTGTTGCTGGATGGTATGAGGAAAATGGCGAATTAAAAAAAGCCATTAAGGTTCTAGAAACATATAGAAATCGGGATCTCCTTCTTTTCGATGCAATGTTGGATAGACTAGCAAGAGAAATTGTAAAAAAGGAAGATGAGACTAAATCTGATTAAGGGCATCCACGGCCTCAGTTCTAACTGTGATGTTAGGATCTTGTTTCATAGTTTGTAGCAACTTTTTGAATATATTGACTTCGGTACTACCACTTTCTTTCACAAGCTTACTTAGAGACCAAATTGCGGAAGCTCGAATTACTGAGGAGTTATCAGCTTTGGCTAAATTTTTTATCTCTGGAATTAAATGAAAACATTTCGTATTCGCTGCAACATAGCATGCGTTTCTTATCAGACCTTCCCTTCCTGGTCTCATAAATGCAGTTCCTGAGTATTTTGCAAGAAATTCTTTGTTATCATCGATTTTAAATAAAGATCGAATTTCAATCTGATCGTTATTTTTTGAGCGAGCTCTTAGATCTACTAAGTCAGCATCTTTATCAGATTTCATTGATGAGTGATTGAATGGACAAACTTCTTGGCAAATATCACATCCCAATAACCATTCTCCGAGCAAACTTCTTTCCCATGTATCGAGTAGACCTTCCTTTTCAATACTTAGATATGAAATACAACGAGTGGCATTAAGTTTATATGGTTCAGCAAATGCGCTTGTAGGACAAGCAGATTGACAACGAGTGCAAGTGCCACAACTTCCTTTGGATACTTCAATTTTTAAATCCTCCTCAATTGCAATGTCCCAAATAATTTCTGCAATAAAAAACATCGATCCTGTTCCTGGACGAATTAGTAAAGTGTTTTTTCCTATAAATCCCAGTTGAGCTCTTTCTGCCATGGCTCTTTCAAGAAGTGGGACAGCGTCACTAAAAATCCGATAGATAATTTTTCTTCCAATATGGCTTTCAAGCTCTTTGGTTAGAGATAGTAAGTGTTTTTTTAGTACTTTATGGTAATCCCTTCCCAGGGCATATCTGGCAACTCTTCCATGTCCTTGATTTAATGGTCTTTTTGCTTGATATGAATAGTTAACCGCAAACAAAAGAACGCTCTTACCTTCTGGCAGTAATTTTGCAGGATCAGATAGAAGTTCGGGTGATCGTTTCATAAAATTCATCTCGCCTGCAAAACCAGACTCTTGCCAACTTTGAAGTTGTCTTGCAGCATGGCTTAATGGAGTGAGGTCAGTGAAACCTACTATCGAAAGGTTGTGTTTGGACGAAATCTCCTGCAGTTTTGAAAAAGCAATAGTTTTGCTCATTGGTTGTTGTTATGGCGCGCAAAGAAGACAAGATCAACTTTTTACATGCAATTTTTGGCTTGGCTACTAATCCAATTGGTACAAGTCAAAGGCTTATAAAACATTCTTTTCCTCCTTTTATCTTTTCGACGATTACTTGCATATTATTAACAATCTTCGTCCCAATTATTACACAAATCTACTATCTTAGACTTGATGCG
>JAWXBT010000092.1:0-11226 GCA_034440315.1 bacterium | reverse complement strand
GTTAATATGACGGCACTCGTGCCGCAGAAAGGCATGATGGGCTGCAAACCCGAGCTAGTTTCTCTTAAAGACATGTTGCGTTATTTCTTGGAATTTCGGGTTGAGGTTACCGAGAAGAGATTAATTTTCGAGAAGAAAAAACTTTTTGAGCGAATTCACATTTTAGAAGGATTCGTAATTATTTATGACGCCATTGATGAAGTCATAAAAATTGTTCGAAAAAGTGATGGCCGCCAAGACTCAGCAGAGAAGATTCAAAAACGGTTTAAACTGACAGAGATTCAGTCTTTTGCCATCGTTGACATGAAGATTCATCAACTATCGAAAACATCAATTGACGAGATTCAGGCCGAGTTAGCTGCTAAGCAAGGAAGAGTTACTGAGATCGATAAGATCCTTGGAAGTAAGAAAGCAATTCAGAAAATAATCAAAGACGAGTTGGCTCAGATTGCTGAAAAGTTTGGCGATAAGAGAAAGAGCGATATTGTCAAAGATAAAGAAGGCTTTGAGATAGAATTTGACGAGAGTGCTTATATTGTTAAAGAAGACGTTTATGCACTGATCACCACTGATGGTTGGATTAAGAGGATAAGGCAAGGGAATGAAATTTCCGGAACTCGTCTACGAGAGGGCGATGCTTTATTTAGAAGCCATGCTTTAAATACTGTTGATTCCGTAGCTGTGTTTACAAACTTGGGAAACATTTATTCTTTGTCAGTTTCTGATTTTCCATCATCTAGTGGGTACGGAAGTCCAGTTCAGAAAATTTTGAAATTTAAAGATGGCGAAAAGATTATTGAAAGTTTTAGTATTCTCGCTGCCGATCGGCCTGTTTCCGCACAGGGAGAGCTTTTTGCTGGAGTTGGACCAACAATTAAAGATAACGACACTGTACTTTTAGTTAGTGCCACTGGCATGGGCTCGGCTACTAAAATTGAAGGCCTTGCAGCTCTTAAAAAGAGCGGAAAGAGGATTATGAAGTTAAGAGACGGAGATGAAACTGTAGCCGTCTGTCATAAAACTGGAAACATTTCGATGGTCACTAAGACTGGACATGGTTTAACTATTAAATCTGATGAAGTTCCTGAAAGAGAAGGGGCCGCAGTGGGTGTTATCGTAATGGGATTGAAAGATGGTGATCGGGTTGTTTCCGCACTTCAAACCAAGAAAGGTGCGAAACTCTCCCTGGTGCTGGAATCTGGCAGTAATAAAGATGTCGAAATTTCAGAATTTGCCCAAGGCCATAGAGGGTTGAAAGGTAAAAAAGTTATTCCCCGTGGCGAAGTAAAAACAGCAAAAATACTATAGCATTTTAATAGAGCTAAAAATTTATGGCAGCTAAGAGCGATTATAAAGCAAAAGATATTGAAGTATTAGAAGGTTTGGATCCGGTACGGCGCAGACCCGGAATGTATATTGGCGGAACGGACAATATTACTGGGTTACATCATCTAGTACATGAAATATTAGATAATTCCATTGATGAAGTAATGAATGGTCATGCAGATAAGATCTGGGTCAGACTTCATAAAGATGGGGAAAGTGTAACTGTTGAAGATAATGGTCGAGGAATTCCAGTTGATAATCATCCCAAATACAAAAAAAGTGCTCTTGAGATAATTTTGACCGTTCTTCATGCCGGTGGAAAATTTTCTGATAATAATTACGTATCTGCCGGGGGGCTTCATGGGGTTGGTGCTTCTGTAGTAAACGCACTTTCTTCTAAATTAGAAGCAAGAGTTTGGCGAGATGGCTATGAATGGAGCCAAAGTTTTTCTCAAGGCAAGCCTACTTCAAAGCTCGAAAAGGGCAAAGCTTCTAAGAAACACGGCACTCAGATTTTTTTCAAACCTGATCCTGAGATTTTTTCTAAGATTAAATTTTCAAGAGATCTTTTAGAAAAAACTCTTGAAGAAAAAGCCTTCCTCAATCGTGGACTTGAGATCTGTTTTGCCGATGAAGAGAAGAAGGATACTAAGACGTTTAAGTTTGATGAGGGTATAACTGCCTATCTTAAAAAACTTTTAGAGAACGCCTCCTCAAAAGATGAGGGCAAGCCGATTGGCGAAGAGCTGTTTTTCATAGAACAAGAAAAGGGAATTAAAATTCAAGCTGCCTTTGCTTGGACTGAATCTACTAATTCAACAATTCGATCCTACGTTAATGGAATTTGCACTAAAGATGGTGGGACCCATGAAGATGGTTTTCGATCTGGGCTTTCTAAGGCAATTCGCAACTACATTTCAGTACACAATCTGGCCAAAGGTATTAAGTTAACAGGTGATGACATTAGAGAAGGTTTATTGGCCGTACTCTCAATCAATGTGCCTGGAAGTGAAATGGAGCTTCAGTTTCAGGGTCAAACAAAAGAGAAGTTAAATAATCCTGAAATTGAAGTGCATGTTGAAGCAATCACCAAGCAATTTGAAAACACTCTTAATTCAAAACCAAAAATAGCAGCATTGCTTGTTGAGCGAATAACTTTAGCGGCTAAAGCCAGAGCCGCTTCTAGGGCTGCGGCCCAAGGGGTAAGTAGAAAAGTTGGCATTAGTCATCGGCTTACATTGCCTGGCAAATTAGCCGACTGTTCCTCAAATCGTCCAGATGAATCCGAAGTTTTTATTGTAGAAGGTGATTCGGCTGGTGGTAGTGCAAAACAAGCTCGAGATAGAAAAACGCAAGCAATCTTGCCTCTTCGTGGAAAAATCCTAAATTCTATTGCTGCTGTTGGAACTAAGATTCCGGATAATAAAGAGTTGATGGACTTAGTTTCCGCGATTGGTTGTGGATTCGGGCCAACCATGAATCTTGCAAAACTTCGCTATGGCAAAGTTATTATTTTAACAGATGCGGATGCTGATGGAATGCACATCGCTTCATTGTTGCTAGCTTTCTTTTATAGTTTTATGCGTCCATTGGTTGATGGGGGACATTTGTATATAGGTCTTTGTCCTCTTTATCGAATTAAATATGGATCTGGATCGAGAGAAGAAGATATTTGGGTCTATTCTGATGATGAAAAAGAGAAAGCTCTTAAGGCGAACTCTAAACGTGCTAAGCCGCAAATAACTCGCTTCAAAGGACTTGGAGAGATGAATCCTTCTACTCTTTGGTCGACAACAATGAATCCTAAGTCTAGGACATTGCTACAGATTATGGCAGATGACGTAAAGTCAGCAGAAGCTTTATTTGCTGATTTGTTAGGCCGCGATTCTTCTGCTAGATATCGCTTGATTCAAGAGAACGCTCACCGATTGCAAGTGGATCTTTAAAATCACATAACAGTTGGGTTTGCTTAGTTTTTTTCGACTCTGTAGTATCCTTGTGGCGTCATAAACGGACTAGCCTCAAAGGCCTAATTGCTGACTTTAAAGGTGTACTTTTCTAACAATGATATTCAATGCTGCTGAAAATTTAATTCATCGTTTGGATACTCACGTTCCGCAGTGGTTGAAGAATCGGGAGGAGCCAAGCTTCATATCTACAGAAGATGGTGGCGTCGGTCCCGAAATTTTACTGCTTCATGGATTGTTTGGAGCCTTGTCAAATTGGGACGGAGTATTCCCAATCTTAAAATCATTCTCAAAACCAATTGCATTTCAATTTCCAATGCTCTCATCTCCAAGAAACGATGTTAAAGTTAAAAATCTTGCTGCATATACTTGGTATTTTATAAAAAAGCGATCTTTAGATCCTGTAATTCTATGTGGCAATTCAATGGGTGGGCATGTTGCTTTACGCCTCTGTTTAGCAGCTCCTGAATCTGTTGATTGCATGATTCTATCAGGCACCTCTGGGTTGTATGAGCATTCAGTAGATACTTTGCCAATTAGGCCAGATCATAAATTCCTGCGTGAACAGATGTCGCGTGTTTTCTATAATCAGAAATTTGTAACTGACGAAGCGATTGATAGCATTCACAAGGTTATTAAAGATAGAAAAAATATTTTAAATATTATCAATGCGGCACGAAGTGCAAAAAAAGATTATTTATTATCCAGACTAAATGAAATCAAAGTTCCTACCTTGTTGCTTTGGGGCGAAGACGATCTTGTCACAACTATGGACGTAGCTGAAACTTTTCATAAAAATATTCCAAATAGTAAGCTTGTTACGATTAAAAATTGCGGACATGCTCCGATGATCGAATACCCTGAATGGTTCTCTGCTGAAGTTGAGAAGTTTCTGAAAGAAAACTCAAAAAAATATAAGTCTAAATAAATTGCTAGTGCACCATTCAGCAAATTGGTTCACCTAGCATTGCCCCTTAACCCAATTGTGCTGTATCTAACTTTTATAAGTGTCTGTTAGAAAACTCTGTACTACTACGAAATGATATCTTTGGCCTACAGCTTTGCAAATCTTAGAGGAAAAATCCTCAACATATCCCAGCGGATATGCTAACGGTTTTTCCTCGAAGATTTTCTCACCTCGGCTCAAATCTCTCTTTTCTCGTTACGGACATAGTTTTTCAACTGACCCTATGGTAGAAAAGCCAATACAATATATAGTAACTTTCAAAAGTTTTTGCCGAAAAGCAAAGGCTTTTGAAAATTACTATCCCCAGGAGGGATAATAAATAGTGTTTTTCATTTTCAAAAATCATTGTTAACGCTTAGGGTTAACAAGAAATAAGATTTAACATAGTCTCTATTGCCATATCTCGTGATGCGGCAAAGACTTTTGAAAAACACTATAGTTGTCCTAATAAGTAATTTCCGAATACTTTTTATGTTGAAAACCTTCGGTTTACTTAAAACATTTAGTTAGGATAACTTTTTATCATCCCTTTTGGGGATCGTAAGTCCAAAAAATGATTTTCTTTCGGAAAGTTCTTTTTGGACTTAGTATATTAAAAAGGCTCTAGCATGGATCTAAACCTACTCTCAAAACTTTCAAATACAATTCGTTTTCTCTCGGCTGATGCTGTTGAGAAAGCAAAATCTGGCCACCCAGGTATGCCAATGGGAACAGCCGAGCTTGCAGCCGTTCTTTGGAGTTACCATTTAAATTTTAATCCAAAAGACACCGCTTGGGCTGGTCGAGATAGATTTGTTCTCTCAGCTGGACATGGATCTATGCTTCTTTATTCATTGCTGCATCTCTTTGGTTACGATTTGCCGATGAGTGAAATTCAAAACTTTAGACAATGGGGAAGTAGAACTCCAGGACATCCTGAATTTGGAATGACACCTGGTGTTGAAACAACTACCGGACCATTAGGTCAAGGATTTGCTAATGGAGTGGGCATGGCTATTTCAGGCAAAATGTTTGAAGCCAAGTATTCACAAGATCTTTTTTCTTATCGAGTATATGGGATTGTAAGTGATGGCGATCTAATGGAAGGGGTTGCATTGGAAGCAGCTTCATTAGCTGGACATCTTGGTTTAAATAATCTTATCTATATTTATGATGATAATGACATCTCAATTGGTGGATCTACCGATGTTTGTTTTACAGAAAATGTAGGTCAGAAATTTCAAGCCTGTAATTGGTTTGTCCAATGGGTTGATGGAAATAATTTGAAAGAAGTAAATGCTGCAATAGAGGCAGCTAAAAATGAGACTAAACGTCCAAGTTTAATTGTTGCAAAAACAATTATCGGCAAAGGAAGTCCACATAAAGAAAATACTGCTGAAGTTCATGGTTCACCTTTAGGGGCGGAGGAATTAAAACTGGCCAAAAAAACTATGGCCTGGCCGGAATCTCCAGATTTTCTTGTCCCCGAAGAGGTTGGTCAATTTTGTTGTACATTGATGGAAAGTAAAATTTCTTATTATAACTCCTGGCAGACTGAATATAGTCGCTGGTCAGATGCAAACAGAGATCTGGCCATTAAATTTAATTCTCAAATAAAGCGAGAGCTACCTGAATCCTTAAAGAGTAAGTTAATTAATTTTGGAACTGCAAATCTCAAAAAGGTAGCAACCAGAAATTTATCTGGAGATGCGCTGCAAATTATTTCCAAGGAAGTTTCCTCTTTTATTGGCGGATCTGCCGATCTAGAACCCTCAACTTTGACTCTGATAAAAGATTCTCATGACATAAGTGCAAAAGATTTTAGTGGTAAGAATCTCCGTTTTGGGATTCGAGAGCATGCCATGGGATCGATAGCGAATGGTTTAGCCTATACCAAAGCATGGATTCCATATACTTCAACATTTTTAGTTTTTGCTGATTATATGCGGCCACCAATTCGGCTTGCTGCACTATCTCATTTGCAAACGCTTTTCATCTTTACTCATGATAGTTTCTGGGTTGGTGAAGATGGTCCAACTCATGAGCCAATTGAGCAGTTAATGAGTTTAAGACTGATTCCAAATCTTTATGTTTTTAGACCCGCTGATAGTTTGGAAGTTGGACTTTCTTACTATGCTGCTTGTACTTTGCATAATCGTCCGAGTGCTCTTTTGTTCACAAGACAAGCCTTGGAGCCTATTAAAAGAGATGCCGGAGTTTTTGCTGAGGATGCTTTACGGGGTGGCTATATAGTTCAAGGAGCTGATGTTAAAGATCTCATAATCGTGGCCACTGGATCTGAAGTAAGTCTGGCTCAAGGTGCCGCTGATATTTTAGCTCAAAGTGGAACTAAGGTTAGAGTTGTATCTATGCCCTGCTGGGAATTATTCTTTGATCAAGATAAGGAGTATCAGAAAAAAGTTATCCCTCAGTCTGCTAGAAGAATTTCCATAGAAGCCGGATCTACTTTAGGCTGGGAAAGACTGGTTGGCGAAGATGGACTTATGATTGGATTAGATCATTATGGAGCCTCCGCCCCGGGGAATGTAATAGCTGAGAAGTTTGGTTTTACATCGAAAGCAATTGCAGAGAGAATTAAGAACTGGTTGTAGATATGAACTTGATCGTTCAGATTCGGCGATTCTTTTCTTTCTCGCATTTAGTATTTTTGATTGCATTTGTAAGTCTTTACTTCGTTCAATTTGATGGTTTTGCAAATGATCCTGGGGTTGGCTGGCACCTCGATTCCGGCAAATGGATGGTTGAGCATCGAGCAATTCCAAAAAACGATCCCTTTCTATCTTCCTTAACTCCTCGTCCATGGATCTCCGACCAGTGGCTAAGTGATCTGATAATTTACAACCTTTTTCAGTGGGGCAGCTGGCCAATTCTTTACAATTTTATTGGAACAATCTTTGTCTTAACTTTTTTTATTTTAGTATTGCCAGCAGTTTCTAGTTTAAGCGGAAGTTATATTGCCGCTGCATATGCAACATTCTTTACCTTTAAGATTGCTCAGATACATTTCATTTTAAGACCAGTCGTATTTTCCTTTCCTCTATTTGCCATAACTTTTTATTCACTTCTGTGTTGGTACCGTGGAAAGTCTAATAAAACACCGTGGTACTTAATTTTAGTTATGCTTCTTTGGACGAATCTGCATCCTTCATTTGTAATCGGATTATTTCTGATGGCTCTTTTTGTTTTAGCAAAATTTATTGATGCATTTGTAGATGCTAATTCAAATACATTGAGCTGCAAGAGCGTCTGGCCAAAAATAAAAATTCCTTTCTATTTATTTTTATTAGCATCTTTAGTTACTCTTATTAATCCCTACGGCATCGAGCTTCATAAGTCTGTTTTGTCTTTGGGTGAAAGTAAGTTTTTTATGAATCTTAACGAGGAATGGACTAGTCCAAACTTCGATGAACTATCAGGTACTATTTTTGGATCAATTCTATTGTATATCATTCTCGGTTTGTTCTTGGGTGGAAAACCGAAGTGGAGAGCCTTTGAACCCTTGGTATTAATAATTTTTACCTGGTTTAGTTTAAAAGCAGTTAGATTTTTTCCTTACTTTGGCATTGTTGCATCTTTGTGTATGGCAGAGAGTTTAATGGTGCTAGGTCGAAATAAAATTTTTGAAAAGTACACCTCGTTTCTAGTTGTAAAAAAAGCCTTTATGAATATTGAGTTAAAGGAAGGCTACTCAAAAAGATTTGTTTTAGTTATCTTAGGAGTGATTTTTATATGGGGTACAATTAACCATAGAATCTTTGCTTTTAATGAAGAGTTGGGTCCTCGTTCAAATAAGTATCCTTTTGCTGCCTTAGCATGGCTGAATCAAAACACTCCTCAGGACAGATCGGTTACCGTGCTTTCAGTCCCAAATTGGGGCGGCTTTATAACACATTATGGTTCTGGGAAAATTAAAGCCATTGTAGATGATCGAAATACTCTATTGGGAGAGGATTTTTATAAGCAGTACTTTAATGCTTTTAAAATCGGAGGAAATTGGAGGGAGTTTGCAGCGCAGTTCAATGCAGAATATCTTTTGCTCCCTCGCCAAAATACCCTTATGTGCGATATTAAAGAGACAGGATTTGAATTGGTTCAACAAGATGAAATTTCAATTCTAGTTAAGCTTAAGATTTGAGGGTTTGTGCAGAGAGGAAATGGCTTTCTATATACAATTTTAATCTTGGCTTTAGCTGGGATTGCACTGTCAGTATTGTCACTGAATGAACATTCCGTAAATGTAATTGCAAATCAGATTGGAGCCGATGTTAAAAGTTCGTTTTGTGATATTAGTTCCGAATACAATTGTACTGCTGTAAATCAAAGTACTTGGTCCTCTTGGCTAGGAATTCCTGTTGCCTCTTTCGGGCTTTGGTATTTTCTTGTTCTTATTCTTTCCGTATCTCTTTTTTTCGATCGAGAGAAGTTTTATGAAGATGAAGCCTTTGATTCTTTGGCTGCATTTTCTTTCATCGGGCTCTTAGTTTCACTAGCTTTGTTTTTAATATCTAAATTTAAAATTGGTGTACTTTGTCCTCTTTGTCTTGGTATTTATGCAGTAAACTTTTTGTTTTTTATTGCAGCAATTTTCTTTAAGCCAAAAAATAAAGGAATTTTAGTAAGCGTAAGAGATGGAATATTTTGTTGGATTAGCTTTGTTTTTGAAGGATTGAGTCTGACAAGTCGAAGCAGGGCCTCTGTTCTTAAGCTATTCGCCTTGGCAGTTTTGTTAGCCGCCGGTTTTTCATATTCATTGAAGGATTATCTAAGTTTAAAATATCTTAATTCTTTTACTGAAGAGCCGAATTGGGAAGCTGAAAAGGTAAGAGATATTAAAGTTGATCTGACACCTGGATTTAACCAAGATTATTCTAAAGGTCCAAGTGACGCAGCTTTAAAGATTGTTGAGTTTGCAGATTTCGAATGTCCCGCTTGCCAGATTCTCGACTTGGTTCTATCAGAGCTGTTACAAAAGTATGAGGGTAAAGTTCAGTATGTCTATAAAAACTATCCTCTCGATAATTCCTGTAACCCAGCTTTAAATGAACCTCTTCACCTCAATGGTTGTTACTCTGCTTATTTAGCCAGATGTGCAGGAGAACAGGGTAAATTTTGGGAGATGTCTAATTATCTATTTAAGCTCGGAAGTGAAGAAGCAGATTCTCGCACAGCGGAAGATGCTCGTAATATAATTAATCAAGGAATTGCTAGGCTTGAATTAGATCAAATTAAGATAGATGAATGTCTCAAAAATGATGCCGTAAAAAATAAAATTACTTCTGATATTAAAGAAGGAGATAGTTTAGGAATAACAGGAACGCCTTCTTTGTTTATTAATGGCAGAATTATTCGTGATATTTCTTATGAAAATCTAATTAAGATTTTTACTTCTATATTAGAGCCGAAAGCTTGAATATCAAATTAGTTGGTATATTGAATGTTACTCCGGATAGTTTTTCAGATACGGGAAAGTATTTAGATCCAAATAATGCCATCGTCCATGCCAAAAAATTATTCTTAGATGGGGCTCATGTAATTGATATCGGAGGGCAATCTTCCGGCCCGGGCTCTCTAGGTCTTAGTCATGAGATTGAATGGTTAAGAATTAAGGATGTAGTCCAGGAGGTTTGTAAGTTCATCAAGGTTTCCATCGATACATATCACCCTGAGATTGCAGAAAAATCTCTTGCTGCAGGAGCTTCGATTATTAATGACATAACTGCTGCTAGAAGTGCAGACATGCTCTCTGTGATTAAGGGTAGTAATGCTAAAATTGTTCTTATGTATTCGGCTCAGAGATTACCACACGATTTTTCACATTTAGAAACCAAAAATTTTCCAAGATCCTTTGATATCATAAGAGAAATATCAGAATTTTTTAAAGAACGAGTAGAGATGGCCTTATCCAAAGGCGTTAATTTAGATCAGATTATTCTAGATCCAAGCATGGGGGCCTTTATTAGCGCGGATTCGAAAATCTCATGGGATCTAATCTCAAGATTTGCTGAGTTTAAATCTTTAGGACTACCAATAATGTTTGCAAGTTCAAGAAAGGGATTTTTAAAGAGAGCCAATGAAGTCGATCCTAAAGATAGAGATCCACTTTCAGCTTTAACAGGATTTTTGGTCGCTCAAAAATTAAATTTTACTGGACCAGATTATATTCGCACTCATAACGTAGCACTTCAAAAAGATTTTTTATGTTTTCAAGAAGATTCCCTTTAGATCGACTTCTTTCTTATGAGCTTCAAAGATGCGTGGATAATCAGATACATCAACTAAAAAAGCAGGTTGTTTAGCTGTAGTTGTTCTTTAATTTCATCAACTAATATTAAATCAAGTTTTAAATTGTCCTTAATACAAATATCTAGATCTGAATTTTAGTAACAGTTCCGTTAACTCTTGAGCCAAAAAGTATATTTGATGTGGGCCGGGGTGCTCTATATATTGAATTTCAAAAGACCTTGCCGAAAAGAAAAACATTTTCAGTATGGGATCTAAGAAGTTACACAATCCTTATTATGAATCGGCTTTGCTCCATCACTAAGAGCTTCACAACGAGATGGATAAGTTTGAGTTGTAGCAAAGATTGTTAAGGCACAGATCGGATCGAACAAAGCGGCACACGCCACATCGCATTCATTTTGCGATACTAATTTTGCGCCAAAAGAGGTTGCCTCACAGGAATTTGAAAAAGTTCTAATTGCGCCACTTGAAAGCTCTGCGCAAACTGGTGAGTACTCCTGTGTGCAAATTATTCCTTCGGCAGGCAAGGAATTTATGTGTGTTAATACTGCTCTAGATTCATCACATTTAAAAAATTTGATTCTGCGCTTTTCGCAAATTGGCTTTGGGATTACTTCCGAGCAAGCACTCTTCATTCTTGCTTTAAGGTGTTTACAGGTAGGAGAGGCTGATAACTCAGCTGTGATAATAAATATCGAAAAGATAAATAGTATAAAGATTATG
>JAWXBT010000091.1:0-7319 GCA_034440315.1 bacterium | reverse complement strand
TTCAGATACACCTTGGAAGGTTTTTGATGAATCTTTATGAGAGTTTTCTGGTACTGCTGATTTCATAGAGTGTGTTGAATAACACATAATAGGTAAGCATTCACCTTTTTTGAGTAGCTTTCAGGATTAGGCTATTCTCTATCTCCATGACCTTATCAGGAACTAATCCATTTGAAGAAAAAAAAGCAGATCCTGCATCTGACGAGCCTGGAACACCTCATATTGACGATGGTTTTATTACTGCTACCACAAATGTCCAAC
Organism: bacterium; assembly: GCA_034440315.1. GTDB lineage: Bacteria > Bdellovibrionota_C > UBA2361 > UBA2361 > J135 > JAWXBT01. Next base: position 7,058 of record JAWXBT010000091.1, on the reverse strand, counting down.
AAGATACTCTGTTGCCAGAAGCTTTAGATCCTGAAAGTTCAAAAGCTGGGTCCAAAATTGTTACAACAGCAATAGAGAGAGTACGTCATGAGGGGATCTTCGATTGTTTTACTGATTTAGAGATTAATCGTTTGTCTTTAACAGCAAAGATTATTGAAATTCCAAAAGGAAAAGAGCTGCGAACTGAGCAAAAAGGAATTTATATAATAATTGAAGGATCTGTTCAGTGTTACTTAATTGATGCCTCGGGAGCTCATCATCCATTGTCAGAGGGTAAGGCTGGTCAGATATTTGGTGAGCTGTCATTTCTAGTTGAAAGATCTGAATTGCAGGAAGCCGCAGTCTATGTTGAAGCAAAGAACGATCTAAAAGTACTGCGATTAGAACCAGAGATCTTCTTATCCAGCATAAATGAAAATATTAAAGCATTAAACTTTCTTCTTCGAGAACAGGTGAAACGACTTTCTTTTATGAATCAACATGCTGCATTGGCTGTTCAACTCGATCCATCCCAGGAATCACTTCAAGCACGAACTCTTTCCCAACGATTAGCAGATAAGTTCGATGGTAAAGTCGGAACCTGGCGATTTGTGATCGGTGGAGTCCTTAGTATCGGTGCATACATGGGTTATAATGCTATCGCTAAATCAATGGGACTGACTTATTGGGATGATTTTCCTTTTCAGTTTTTAAACTTGGGTTTAAGTGCTATTTCTGGATTCACTCCTTCGATTGTAATGATTAGTCAAAAACGAATTGCTCAAATAGATAGAGCTTTTGCTAGAGTTAATCAGATTCTACTAATCGGCGTAAAAAGGGACGTCGACATCCTAAATAAGAGATCTGAAAAGATGGAGTCTCAACTTGCAGACATTAAAAATCTTTTAGAAAAGCAATTGGAGAACAAAGATAAAGATGGCACGAGTGACGATGTGAAATGATGAATTTTTAATGTTTTGAAATTATCTAGAAACTTAAAAGAAACCCTTCCCTCAAAAGATCATATAGTTATCCCAAATAAGTAATTTTCCGAATACCTTTCTGTTGAAAAGCTTCGGTTTTTTGTGGTATTGCTATCTCAATCCCCCTATCATATTTATTTTTGATTCGATTTGATCCAACATGTACTTGGAAAAATAATCGATTCAAAGAAAAACATTCTACAAATTTATTGGCTGGAAGATCTATATGAACAAAAAGACATTAAACAAACTTTCTCCAGCTCTAAAAAAACTAATTATTCATAAAAATAAGGCTGATTCCAAACGCAGTGCAAACAAAAAAACCAAACATGAAACAATCTCGGAGCAGATGCACTCTCAATCAAGTCCTGTTTCTGCCTTTGCTGAACGTACTCTTAATCACTGTAACGGCGGTTCCACTATGGAGGCAGCTTTATGGCTTAAAGAACATCTAAAAAACGGTGGCAAATTAGTTGTCACAATCGCCGGAGCACTGAGTTCCTTTCAAGTTGGCATAATGCTAGCCGAGTTAATTAGAAAGAATAAAGTTCATCTAGTATCAGCCACTGGAGCGAATCATGAAGAGTCGTATTATCGTTATGTGGCCCATTCGCATTACGCAAATATCCCGCGCTATACCGAACTAACTCCACAACAAGAAGCTGAGTTGCGAGATGCTGGATTACGCAGAATTACTGATACCTTTTTGCCTGAAGATGAAAGCGTACGCATAATGGAGCCACATCTATTGAAAATGTGGAGAGATGCGGAAAATAAAGGTCAGCAATTTTTCCCCCATGAATACTTTCGCAGACTTTTTTCTGAGAAGCTAATAAAACCCGATCCTGAAGCAAATGCCAGCGATTGTTGGGCCCTAGCAGCTTGCGAGAAGAATATTCCGATTGTAATTCCAGGTTTTGAAGATTCAACAATGGGAAATATTTTTGCAAGTTATACATATGATGGACCACATAAGAAAAAAGGAACTCCCACAATTAATCGTAGTATTATGAAATCAGGTCTAGATTATTTTCATTTGATGTATGACTGGTATTTAAAAGAATCTAAAAATTCTCCGATTGCTTTTTTGCAACTTGGTGGTGGTATTGCTGCTGACTTTCCGATCTGCGTAGTGCCATCTATTAAGCACGATCTCCGTCTGCATAAGGTGCGTGACTGGGCAGGCTTTATTGAAATTGGCTCCTCGCCGATGTCATATGGTTCATATTCTGGAGCTGGTGGTAAGGAAAAGATTACCTGGGATAAACTTTCAACTGAAAGTTACTATCAGATTATACAAAGCGATGTAACAGTGGCCTTTCCATGGATTGCGGCGGTGCTTTTGGGACTGTAAATTCAGGCAATCATTCACTTTGGTGTCGTCGATAAATTTGGACTTACTATAGTGAATTTCAAAAGTTCTTGCCCAAAATAATCCGCCTTCCCCATTCGACAAGCTCCCTTCGACAAGATCAGGGCTTCAGCGAGTATAGTCTTTTCTAGAAGTTTTGCCTCATTTCATTCGGCAAAGACTTCTGAAAAGTACTATATATTCAGACTATTTTCTGCTGAAATTCTCTATTTAAAAAGAAGCTTATTTACAGCCAAATTATTTTTCTGTTGCGGTTGTGGCATGTTCTTATTTGTATCAAAACGAAAAGTGGATTTGTTTGTTGTGGGGAAAGGGCCGTAAAAGATTCCAGTTCCTGAGAGACGATCATGTAGTGTTTCTTGAGAATATGACAAAGCCATAAAACACCCAAGAGTAGCAATAAAATTAGCGATTCCAGCAATTGGAAATAGCGAGATTCCGAACATTATAACAGCAAGACCTAGATCTTTCGATCCCTCGGAAAGAACGAATCCTAAAAAAGCTATAAATATGATAATTACTATGAAGGCTATCCCTGGAATCTTAAAAATCAGACGAAAGATCCTGCGCATCAACTTTGCTTTCTGCCCTTCGCTATCTCCTATATAGAGTCCAAAAATTAACTTTCCAGGAGAAGCGCAAAATACTTCTATAAAAAGGTATAAAAATGAAACTGCGCTAGCTGCGAGCATAGGCAATTGAGGTAATCCTTTAAACTTACCATAACCAACATTTCCTAATATTTCAGGAAAACTTTTTAAGCAGACAAAAAAAGTCATTCCACTTAAAAGGATAATAAGTATCCAATCCAAAAACGTAGCCAATGTTCGTGTCGTAAAACCAACTCTTCCCAAGAGATCTCCACAAATCAAGAAAGATATCAATTACTCAATGTGCAAAAACCGTACTTAGCATTTCAATTGTAATCCGTCTCAAAGTAACTGCATAAGGAACGAGATTCCATTAGTCATATTTGGATCGTCGTATTGTAAGACACTCTAAATAGAGAAGATTAAGAAAGGTATTAAGAAGAAGATTCATATTGATCTAATAATTATTCTTAGTTGAAATATTCGTCTTTATTTTCATTTTTTTCATTTAATTTTATAAAATATGTCGATATTAAAGTAACTTTCTAAAACCTTTGCCGAAAAGCAAAGGTTTTAGAAAGTTACTATCCCCCGGAGGGAGAATAAATAGTGTTTTTCATTTTCAATAATCCTAGTAACCCGAAGGGTTAACAAGAAATTAGATTTAACCTAGTTTCCATTGCTATGTTTTGTGATTCTGCAAAGACTTTTGAAAAACACTATACTTATCAGGAACAACTACTTGAAATATGATTAACTTTGATTCACACAAACCATTTTTTTCAACATCGGTATTAGTTGGTGCCCTGCTGACATTTTTTTTCTTCGCTCCTACGACAAAACAAATTACTGTAAAAGAATATGACTCCAAAATTCTTGTTTCAGATGACGAAGGAAAAACTGAGGCACATTACGGTCATAATCAACTTATAAAAATTCGTATTCATCCTTTAATGCGACAAAGATATGGCATCGGTGCACCCAAAGGGGCAGTTGTGAGTTCTTTGATTTATTATATTACTGAAGAAGAGTTAGCCAATCGCAGGAAAACTTTCGATCCAGCCCAAGGTTGTTTTGGTACATATTTACCTAATCAAATGCATGAACTATTAATTGTTGGTGACAAAGAAAATCTTTCATCTTTCATAAATTATCAAGTCCCTGAACTTAAAAGCAGAGAATCAGTTGTTACTTTAGAAGGCTACTTTTTATGGCCAATGGGATTAACTGAAAATAAGGGAGTATTGAATTCTGGTTGGAGCAAAAACTTTTCTGCTGATAAAAAACTTTTTTATATAAAGTCAGTAAAGAGCTAAGTTTGAAATCTTAAAAATACTCACTGAACAAAGGCTAGCACAAAGTCTCAGAGAACCTGTGATCTGGGACGATGAAGACAGGATACCGGTTCGTAGGGTTGTTTTTTCTGCCTTTCGAGCACTAGTTAAAACCTAAAATAATACATTCTTAAAAAATCGAAGATACTTATTTCTAAAGCGTTTCAAAAAGAGTTTTTTAAAACGTAACTCTGCTTTATATTATGAAAGCATCTTTTCTTTCTGTTTTTTGAAAATTCCTTATGTCGCCACCGGTGAAACTTACTTATATTTGAGGTGGTGGAAGTTTAAAGAAAAACGAAGGCGAGATTTTGCATGCTTAATTCTTTACTTTTGCAAGAGAACCAGCATCTACTAGGTCTTGTGGTCGGCCAGCAGCTAGTTTTGCAGCAATCAAGTCTGCTTTACAAATAAAAGGTATTTCCAATCCATTTAAATTAACTATTTCTCTTTTTTTATAGGCGGAAGAAAAATCAACTCCTAGAATTCTATTTAGGATATCAATTCCGTTTGGTGCAACACCAATTTGATAAATACTGCATGGATCCATAAAATCTTTTGCCAGTACTCCCGACATTGGTGAGCTAAATTCTTACAGGTTTAAAAAAACTAGAGCTGAATTTTGTTCAGAGCATTCAATCCACATGTCTAAATGCTTGGTGTATCTGGGTTCGGTATACTTAATAACAGCAACTCCACCAACAACCAGAAACTTAATCTGAAGATCTAGAAAGTTTTTCAACAGTTCTTTGAAATCTGAGTTCATTTAGATCACTTCCTTGAATTTCAAAAGCTTGAATAACTAATTCCCAAGCTGCCTTAAATCGTTCTACATCACCAAGTTCTCGCCAAAATTCAAAATCATCTTCTTTTTCATCTTGACCAAATGGTACTCGTTTAAATGTAATATTTTTTTCATTAGTTTATATATTTTACAACAGATTATGATACTTGCTAACTATATACTCTGCGCCTGGATTTTTGTCATTCTGAGAGCTCTTATCGCTGAGTGTATCATTCCTAATACGGTTAATCTCCAGAACTACGGCACTAAAAAACATAGCACTAGGTAGGAAGATCTTTTATCCTCGACTCCTCAACTGTTTTTTCTGCCTTTTGAGCACTGCAAGGAAAGTTAAAACCTAAAAGTGCAGTCGCACCCGGTTAGTGAAGATAAAATTCCATAATCGGGTTCGTCGTGATTTACTACTCGTATTTTTTATCTCGAAGAAGTTATGAGGAAGTAGAGCCTCTCATTTTAATGTGTTTTCAATAAAGCTGCTGAGTTATAAAGTAGGAATGCACTTTATCTTGATGAAATTAATAGTCTTGGGGTGCCTTAATTTATCAATTATATGCTCAATCATAATTATAGAAAAAATCTCCAATTTTTTTTAGTTATGTCAATTCTGGCAACTTTAACAGTCAGCCTATGCTCATACTTAAAAAAACTACCAATTCTTCCTGAAGGACCCGCTGTGCAAATAGCAGCTGTTACTAGATCTCTTTGGGAAGAGGGAACTTTGCATCCTGAACATTTTTCAAAAATTTATGTAAAAGCAGCAGAGCTAAGCAGAGTAAATTCTACCGTCGTTTGGCAGGATGTATTTGCTATTGATAAGCATGGTGAGCTTATCCAAAAACACTCATTATTTTCTGCGATTGCTGCAGTACCATTTTATGCAATATTCGGAAATTTTGGTTTTTGGTTATTTCAATTACTGTTTACTTTGTTACTGCTGCTTTCAACTTATAAAATAGTCGAAGAACTAAACCAAAGCGGCCTGCCTTGGTCGACATTTGTGGCAACTACCCTCTTATCACAAACGCTTTTTTACTCATATGATTTTTCTTATGAACTTCATGGCTGCGCTTTAATTATGGCAGGATTATGGATTTCGCTGAGTCATCCATTTTGGGGAGGCATTTTACTAGGGTTGTCTGTTTTTGTTAGTCCAGCAAATATTTTGCTTGCTTTACCACTTGCATTTTTAAAAGTTAAGTCATCAAAAAGTACCGCTTCTATAATTCTGTCTTTGCTTGGTTTAGGTATTATTAGCATCCTATTTTTAATTACAAACTATTTATTATGGGGAAATCCTTTTTCAACAGCATACTCTAATTTACTAAGCTTTCATAATGGAGAGGCTATATACTCAGCCCACCCGATTGGTTTTAATTTGGAAGTTTTTAAAAGCAATTGGCCTGAAAAAATATTTAGCTCTGAAGGAATATTGCCATATAATCTTTCTTTCATTGCTCTGCCATTTGCTATCAAAGCATCTTGGCAACATGTGGAACGTAGCTTTCTTCTTCGCTGTTTTCTAGTAGGACTAGCTTTTAACCTCTATATATTTTCATATCCTATGTGGGCAACGACATTTTACGGTAACCGGTATATATTTACAGGAATCTACTTATATCTTCTTTCGTTAATAGTTTGGCTAGGTCAATTTGAAAACCTAAAAAAAAAGAAGCTGTCATTCGATTTTTGAAAGCATTCTGCTGAAAGAATTATAAAGCAATTGCAGAAAAAAGTAGTGTCTCACACTTCTTTTCATGAAAATATTCTTATGAAAAATCTCTATACCGCCACCGGTGAAACCTAGTTACATTCGAAATGGTGGAGAAAAAGCTCATCGCTTAATGATCTTAAAACCAGTAACGGCTATAGTTATCTCAATAAGTAATTTCCGAATACTTTTTCTGTTGAAAACATTCGGTTTAATTATTACGTTTCGTTGGGATAACTATAGTGTTTTTCAAAAGTCTTTGCCGAATCACAAAATATGGTAATGGA
>JAWXBT010000090.1:0-2562 GCA_034440315.1 bacterium | reverse complement strand
GCTTTGGCAGCTTTACAACCTGCTGGTGCGAAGATGGAGGATGATTATCTGAAAATTAAGTTTGCTGAGGCGGCTAAGGTTTAGTAGCGATCGAGCTATTATTTTGGGGACTCCAAAATTGGCAGAGTTCCCAATTTTTCAAAGATAAGTTTAGCGATTGCCAACAATCTTTTTGCCCGAATGCTTCGCCTTGCGGAGGTCTGTATAGAGATTCACACTATGTTGCTTTTGTCAACAGCGATGAATGGACTAGCGCTCTAGAAGTTCCTCTAATGATGAAGGCCATATGGCTTTTTGTTTGCTTGTTATGGTTGTCAGGCGTTCAAACTCAATATTAGCCTGGGACAATAATGATTTGAATTCAATGCGGTCGTATACTTCCTTGAGGTTGAGGCGTTGCAGGAGTTTTTTAGTAATAGGGCGCTTTGCATCTGAGAACAGTTGCGAATAGATAAAATCCAGACATATTGGATGACTCAAAATAGTGGTTAAGAAAGCTGCTTGTTCGGGAGAATAGCAGGGAATAAAGTAACAGGTATCATCAAGCATAACAGGACGACAATTTACTGGCCCGATCGCTCGAAACTTTGGTGTCTTGTGCAGACCTGATATCCCTACTTTATAAGGAGCAAAAGAATATTCTCCAATTCCAAACATAGAAAACGGTGGCTTACCGCGATAGATAGATGATTTTCGCCGATCAAATGTATCAAAATGGGCAGTAAGGTAACTCCATAATTTTGGAGCAACCTGCTGCAATTGATAAGTATTCTCACCAAGATGCTTTTGAGTTACTATCACAGCTTTCTCAGTTATAACCGAAAGCTGATGAAAAAGATCCGTACTTTTTAATAAGGGATAGGTATATTCAGGTTCAACGATAATAGTTTCGCCAAGCTTGTTATGAAGACACCCCAATTTATCGTAAGCCAGCTCCATAACCGAAGCTGCATCGTGCTTTATTCCTTGACGCCATGTTAGAGGACAAACTCCATCAACGAAAGCTAAGCGATTGTAAGCTTTTAGATCTGCAACCAATTGCCCACCAGCAATGCTAATAGTAGATTCTGGTTCAGTAGTATATAGATTTTGATATACTGCTGCTTCGTAGTGTGGTTTTCCAGAACCTATTTCTACAGAAAATAAACACGCACTAACCGCAGCCCCAAACCACTTTTTAGTATCTATAATTCTGATAGACGCGCTGGTAATGGGTAGGTCATTATCATAAGCAAACTGTAGAACCTTACGGGCTACAGTTGTTTTACAAAGCAGTGCAATTGTCGGTTCTTCAAAAGCAAGTTCTCTAATTAACTTAAGCCAAATATACTCGGCAATGTCAAAATTTGAACTACCAGTTAATGCGTCAATTCCCCGAAAGTTTTTCAGATTTGTCTTCTTGGGCAGATTCGTACTACCCTCAATCCCTAACTGGGAATTCGTCACCCAAGGTGGATTTCCTACAACTAAGAGAGAGCCTGTTTCTCTCCATTGCAAGTCTCGGCTCAGATCCAAATCGAACAGTTTTCTTTGCTGAATTAATACCCGAGTTGATGAATACTCCGCAGCTATTTTTTCGGCAATCTTTACATAGTTGCTTTGAAGCTCAATTGCATGAATTTCACGCGGGGGTATTGGAAGATTGAGCAATGCCTTAATAAAATTGCCGCGACCACAAGCTGGTTCAAGTACTCTAGACCACTTTTTGCCAGTGGAATTCAGAGATTCAATAACAGCGGTTACAAGTGCGGGTGGTGTTTGAAAGTCGCCGAGTTCTTTAGACAAGAATATTCTCCAATCCTTCTGTTGTTCCTGTAGTTGCCAGAGTGATAATTCTGCTATACTGGAGCCTCCACTGCAAAGCATTGGAAATTGTCAGGTAGCCTAGTTTTGGAGGTTGCTGCATAATTCGCTCAGCCAGAAGTTCGCGTCCAATTTCGTCCAAAGGGAGGTTGCGTTCCTCAAGGAATGCAATCACATCATCTTTATTACCATCGCGGCGCAAAATTTCTCGTAAACCGTAAGTTGTTTGATAATCTCCTGTTCTCTCCCGTGCTACAAAGATTGCATACTGGAAGTTTAAGCTAGTAGCGTGTAATATGCGATCGTCAATTTTTTCGTAGGCAAATATGAGAAGATGATAACCAAGTCCATAGATTTTTTGGCTGGCGTCACGAAAGGGACATGATGACTGCGGCTGTCGGATAGAAGTAACTTTTAAGTCTACCTCTAATTCTGGAAAATCAATACCGCTTGCAGAACTCCCAGGTATGTAGGAGTATTTTGTTAAAAGATACCGATTAAATACCTGTTCAACATACGTCCCTACTGCTTTACCATCTGTAATGCCATACAGGTTTGAAATAGATGTTGCACTCAATTGTTGAACAAATTCTCGCGCAGAAGTCTTGAGTTCTGATAGCGTTAGTTGTGTCATTTTGTGATGCGTGAGCGTTCTATTATTTTAGGCATAAGCTAGAGTAGCAAATAATTTTACTCATAAATCTTCCCATCTTCCATCCTCGTCCCACTAAAATTCGCATCACTCAATTCAGCCCCCGC
>JAWXBT010000089.1:0-6670 GCA_034440315.1 bacterium | reverse complement strand
GCTATAAACAAATATATTCTGACAATTTTGCCAAAGACTTAAGAAATGAGTCATATAAAAAAGCGATTGTATTTTTAGAAAAACAAGAAAGTTCTAGCCCAGGTTCTTTAGCAACATTAGAAGTTGGAACAATTGGTTACGGTACAAAAAGACCAATCGTAGATTTAGTGGGACTAGCTTCCAATAATCCAGAATATATTACCGGGGCAAATTTAGATAAGTATTTTAGAAATCCTGCTGAGTTGGTTTTGCTACACAATCCTTTATGGCATTTTGAGAGATCCCTATATGATGATCTTAGATTTAGGATCTTATACAAATTTAAAAATAATATTGACGATCCTTTTTTTGGTATGCAATATTTTGCTTTGACGGATGCTTCAAAGAAACTCACAAGTAGTGAAGTTGAAAATTTTATTAAAATAAATTATCAGCCTTATCTTTTACAGAAAAATTTTATTATTGCCGATCCCTCAATAGATGCAGTATGTATTTTAGATCAAATCAACGGTCAGTTAGTAAGAGAACCTGAAGTCACAATCAGTAAAAATGTCTTGCGACTTTCTGGTTGGGCAGCAGATCAAAAAAACATTAACACCCCACCTCTTCGTTTATTTCTTCGTTTTATTGATAGTGGTGACTTGTTCAGTTTTCCTGCAAAAAGGCTTCGACGTTCTGATGTGGCAAAACATTTAGGTAATGATGGCTACGAGATGTCAGGCTATGAAGGAGAGGGATCGATTCTAGATTTGCCTTTCGGAAAGTATGAAATTTGGTTGTCTCAAGAAGGAGAGGCGAAATCGCAACTGAATTGTAAAATTGCAACAAATATTTATCTGAAATAAAGATTTAAATTCCTACGGAATTTTCAACTAAACCGTGTTCCCAATCTTGTCGCTATATAAGATCCAATGTTTAAACAAGATGTCGCTCCAGGTGATGGAGCATTTAAGACATTTATTGTACGCTCATCTTCTTGAATCACAAAATCATCGAGCATTTTTCCATCAGGAGCAATTGCTTGAGCGCGTACACCGGAACCTCCTGGTTCTAAATAATCTTCTTGGACTTCAGGAATTAATTTTTGCAAAGCCTTAGTAAAAAGAGTTTTACTATAAGATCTTTTAATTTCATTCCAGCCTTCTCGCCAAAACTTTGATGAGAGTTTTAGAAACCCGCTGTAGGTTAAGCTTTCAAATAATTCAAAAAAATTAATGTCGAGTTTCGTATAACCTTCTCGTTTAAAGGCTAATACTGCATTTGGTCCACACTCAACTTCACCAGATATTCTTTTTGTAAAATGAACTCCAAGGAAAGGAAAATTCATATTAGGTACTGGGTATAAAAGTGCTTTGCAGAGGTGTCGATAATCTGCTTTTAAGGAATAGTATTCTCCCCGAAAAGGAATAATTTTTAAATTAGGTCTAAATCCGAGCATGTGAGCTACTTTGTCACTATAAAGACCGGCACAATTAATTACATACTTAGTTTCAATCTCACCTTTACTTGTAGTTAAGTGTAAACCGCTTGTACTTTTTCTTGAGAAAATTAATTTTGTACCTAGCATTACAGCTCCACTTTTATGCTCAATAAGTTGCTTCAATTTTTCGGCAATTCTTGGGTAATCTACAATTCCAGCATCTGGAACATAGATCCCTTGAATTCCACATGCGTGGGGCTCAGCTTCCTTGATAAATTCAGGGCCTACAGAGGAACAACGAACACCATTTTCTTTTCCACGTTTTAAAATGTCATTCAAAGTAGGTAATTCACTTTCGTCTGTAGCCACAATTAGTTTACCAATAGTCTGATATCGAATATGATGTTCCATACAAAATCTTTCTAAAGCGATTTTGCCATTTTTGCAGTTTTCAGCTTTAAGGGAACCTGGCTTATAATAGATACCGGTATGAATAACCCCTGAATTGCTTCCTGATTGATGTTTAGCCACAGTTTCTTCTTTCTCAATTACTCGAATTGATAAATTAGGATAGAATTCATGAATACGATAAGCTGTGGCTAATCCAATTAAACCGCCACCTATAATTGTAATATCAGTTTTTATGTTCATTGATTTTATCAATAAATTCGATTTGAGAATCCCAGATAATCTTTGATCTCTCTTAAAATTGTCCTTGGACCTCTTCTTTTCTGCTCAACAAACCAAGGCTCTAGAAATTTTAAAAAATCTTTAACTTTTAGAGAAGGAACAACTTGAGAAATATTAAGCGCATAATAGTCTTTTAGATATTCTTTAGTCTCCTCTTGGATTGACTTTAGTGGCGAGATTCGTGAGTTTTGACATTTTTTGAAGTAATCAGCCCAGTTTTCACTGATATTCAGTAAGGTAATCATGATAGATTCGCAAGAAAGATCTTTTAAAATCCAACCAGCATTTGAATTTTTAATTCTCTCTGCCGGAGCACCCAAGGGTGGCACGATAACTGGAATGCCAGAATTTAAAACTTCATCCAAAGTTAAGCTATAAGTCTCAGGAGCAAGGGATAAAATACATACTAAATGCGGAGCAACTTCTTTTAAAATAAATGGCAACTCATCTCTGGTATATTTTCCATAACAAGTTACATGGGCAGGCAAGGTAACGTCAGTTTCTCCGATTAAATGCCAATCAATTAGAGAACCATCATTCAATACTTTATTTTCAACTAGTTCTTGAATGATCTGAGAACCTTTATGTTTATAGATTGATCCAATAAAACAAACTTTCATAGGATGAACCGCAGAAGGGCGTTCGCGATCTGCATTTCCCTCTCTTTTTAAAGCAGCAATATGATTTTTGACTCCATGAAAAGTTTTGTGCCAACGAAAACTCCTTTTTGCAACAGTTTCAATATAGTTTCGAGAAGCATCAGAGAAATGAAATACCTTTTTGGCTTCTGATAAAAGCGAGATTGCCGAAGAGCGATATGAATCTAAAAACTCCTTTTCATATCCACAGGCAGTTTGACATTCAAATAGATCGCAATGTTTAAAGTCTGGTTTTAAAAGATAGATTCTTGGACATATAAGATGATGATCGTGAATTGAAACAAAGTAATTTCCACATTTCTTAATTGCTTTAAATAAGGACTCTATTTTGTAGCCGGAAGTATGATGCACATGGACAATATCGAAGAATTTTTGATTAATGAGATCTTCGTAGTTTGTATTAGTAAAAAATCTTAAGAATTCTCGATCAAGCTCCGGCATATGGGCAGTAATCTGAAATCCATCTTTGTTTGGACACATGCTCCAATGTGAGATCTCTGGAGAAGTTTCAATCAGATCTTGTAAAAGTAATTCAGTTCCACCTAAGGCATGATTGGATGCGCTGTAGGGTCCATTATGGATAATATGTAAAACTTGCAGTTTTGAGTTTTTGCTCCAATTGTAAACAAGCCGATTAAAGATATTACTATGAACTTTTCCAAATGTAGGCGCTTTTAGAAATGACTCTACTAATAAAGGATATTCAGGATGCTTCTCATTTAAAATCTTGGTATTACGCTTTGAAAGCTGGTTGCTTTCGGCTCCAAAAGAGGCAGAACCTTTATGGTAAATAAATGTTGAATCATCCAAAATATCAATGAAACCTGCTTTTTGTGCCCGACAAGAAAAATCATTTTCTTCTCCATAGCCTTTAGTAAATGATTCTTCATCAAAAAAACCAATTTTGTTAAGAAGATTTCTTTTAATATAAACACAAAAGCCAACGCAGGTAGGGATCTTAGGATAAATCTTTTCTGAAACTCTGTGTATTAATTCAGCAAACTGGTCTAAGGAAAAACCTTTTGGTATCTCATTTGGTTTGTAAATGTTCGGAAAGGAACAGATACTGCCATTATTTGTTAAAGGAGTAACAGTTCCAATTTTACTATTACTATGGGCAGCGATTTTCAGTTTTGTTGACCAATTCTTTGTAACAATTGTGTCACTGTTAAGCAGAATTACATCATGATTTTTTGAAATTTTAAAACCTAGATTACATGAAGCCACAAAGCCAAGATTTTTTTGATTACGAACGATTTGAATTCTTGAATTAGGCAGATGGTTTTGTAAAAAAAATAAAAAATCACCATCCGTGCTACAATCATCGATGAAATAAATAGGCACCGATTTGGGGGTGAATTTTAAAAGACTTTCTGCACAGTGCAGTGCCTCATTAAAGGCATTGTAGACTGGTACGATTACAGAATATTTGGCTAAAAATGGGAACATTGCCTTGAATATCTACTACTAAAATGGCCAAGAGACTAGTATTAGGTATCATAGATCAAGGCTAGGGATTTAATAACTTAGTAATTTGATATAACCTAATACAAGTTTTAATTGTATTAGTTTTTTGCTTCTATGAACGATTTTGATGATAAATCTAATCTGCGAAATATTCAGGATTCTCAAGATGACCTGATTCGGCGCAATCGCTTTCTTGAAAAACAGATCTTTGATCTTCAAGGCATATTGGAAAAAATAACTTCATCTAATTCATGGAAACTCACTGCGCCGATTCGTAGGCTAGGTCGGCTAAAAAGAGCCCTGACCCCTTTATTTAGAACACGTGTTCAAGATTTAGAAGTAGCTCACTTGGAGCACATAACAAAAGTCGCCGATAAGTTTGCCATTGTTGGCACAACACCCAATATAATTTTAGAACCAAAATCAAAGCGACCAGTAAGTTATTTGGTTTCACTTGAATATGATTTTGATGGATCCTGCGATCATTTGAGTTTCGCTTTCTATTATGATCTAGGAAAGGGTTTTAGTGGGGAGAATAGAAAATTCATTACTCTTTTTAAGGATCAAAAGGAATCTGAGATTATCAATCTTCGAGCCCAAGCCTTTCGCTTTCGATTAGATCCATTTGAGCAAGAGGGCTCATTTGTATTAAAAAATCTTCGTATTAGAGAACTTGGTAAAATTCAGGTAATAGCACGCTTTATCAAAAAGCAATTAAGATTCCTCTCTTTTAATCCAGCGCGAATTTTTAGATTAGTGAAAAAAATCATTGCGATTTTAAGAGAAGGAGGTTTTACCGCTCTCAAGGTCAAACTTTTTGCAGAACAATTTTCAAATGATTATACACAATGGGTTTTAAAATATGACACATTAAGTGATCTTGATAAGACTCAGATTTTAAAATCTGTTGAAAATTTACCATACCGTCCTCTAATTTCAATTTTAATGCCTACTTATAACACGCCAGAGCAGTGGTTAAGAAAAGCCATCGAATCCGTCACTTCTCAAATTTATCCTAATTGGGAACTTTGTATTGCTGATGATTGTTCTAAAGATCTGCATGTAAAAAATATCCTTAATGAATATGCCGCCAAGGATTCTCGGATTAAGTTTGTAATTCGAGAAAAGAATGGACATATCGGAGCAGCTTCAAACTCAGCTTTAGAACTAGCTTTTGGAGAGTATGTTGGACTTTTAGATCATGATGATGAATTGGCACCACATGCACTTTACATGATGGTAGATGCCATTAATAAAAACAGATCAGTGGGACTCTTATATAGTGATGAAGATAAGCTTACAACTTATGGCTTAAGGTTTAATCCATATTTTAAAAGTGACTGGAATCCGGAACTACTTCTTTCTCAAAACTATATTTGTCACTTTATTGTTATTAAAAGCTTATTATTAAAAGAGATTAAGGGCTTTAGAGAAGGCGTTGATGGTTCACAAGATTGGGATCTTATATTTAGAGTAACAGAGAAACTTAAAGATCAAGAAATAGTTCATATACCGCACATTTTATATCATTGGCGAGTTATTCCTGAATCTGTTGCACATGGTACTGCAGCAAAACCTTATGCAGTTTTAGCAGCAAAGAAAGTCGTAGAAGATCACCTTGAGAGAGTTGCGGAGAAAGGCGAAGTCTCGATTGTGGAGAGTCTTTCAAATTTAAGAGTTAAATTTAGTCTGCCTATAAATCCTCCACTGGTAAGTTTAATTGTGTTAACTAAAGATAAAGTAACGCTTCTAAAAAAATGCATTTCCAGCATCGTTACCAAAACTAATTACCCTTCTTTTGAAATCATTGTGGTTGATAATGGCAGTAAAGAAGAAGCCACTTTTCAGTATTTTGCTGAAATCTCTAAAGACTCCCGAATTAAAATTCTAAAGATAGATGAGCCTTTTAATTTTTCAAGATTAAATAATTTGGCCAGTAAGGAAGCCAAAGGTGAAGTTTTTGGGTTTTTAAATAATGATTTAGAAGTAATCAATAAAGATTGGCTTACCGAAATGGTTTCTTTTGCTCTTCGAAAAGGAGTGGGTGCAGTTGGTGCAAAGCTATGGTATCCAAATAATCTTTTGCAACATGGTGGAGTTATCCTTGGTATAGGCGGAGTTGCTGGCCATTCTCATAAGGGAATTGAGCGAGGGAATCCAGGGTATTTTAATAGAGCTGTTCTAACTCAAAATCTTTCTGCTGTTACTGCGGCTTGCATGATTATTCAAAAATCTATTTTTGAAAATATTTCCGGTTTTAATGAAAAAGAATTGAGTGTAGCTTTTAATGATATTGATATCTGTCTTCGTTTGAAAGATGCTGGATTTAGAAATGTATATGCTCCATATGCGGAGCTTTTTCATTATGAATCAGCTAGTCGCGGATATGAGAATACTCCACAGAAATTCAGTCGCTTCGAGTGCGAAGTAGAAT
>JAWXBT010000088.1:0-2924 GCA_034440315.1 bacterium | reverse complement strand
ATCATGCATAGCGTAGGCCAACGCCCCCAGAGCCAGTCGGGCCGCTTTGACCTTTGATGACGATACGACAACAATTTTTATAGATCCCCAATCTCCGGGTTCTGCCATAATGCTATTTGTTTTGCCTCTCACTATCTCAATCAGCCTATTGGTCCATGAACCGGAGGCCCTGCAGGGGACTCCTGCTACCTCACAAACTTTCCATAAAGGCATAGGATACTTCAATTTCAGGTGGCTTAAATATACCGGAGGAGGGAAAAATAGCGGAATTGACATAATCGTTATAATAACGTAAATTATAGAAAATGTCAATTAAAAGAGTCTTTTCTTGAGTAAAGATAACGATCAAACCGATAACTTTGAAGCGCTTTTGAGGGCGTGTCTGGAAATCTCTCTGCTATTCCCCGAAGGTGTAATCTACATTGGCGGCATTGCTGTCTATCTCCATACTCTAAATAATGAACAGGCGAGATCGTTAGCTGAAACAACTCATGATGCCGATTTCTATATATCGATCGCTGATATGGCAGACCTTCGCGACATTGAGGAGGTAACTCCTAATAGAAGACTTAGCAAACATCAGCTTCGAAAAAAAGGATTTGAATTTTACATCTATACTGAGCGACATTCTGCCCTGATCGTTCCGTATGATCAGGTTAGTGCTTACTCTGCAATGTACGATCAGGTAAGAGTTGCCTCTTTAGAACATTTATTTGTTCTTAAACTTGAAGCATATCGCGATCGGGCTGGTAGTGTTAAAGGAGAGAAGGATGCTAAGGATCTGATTCGGATTGCTATCGTAGCTTCCTCCAAAAAAGAAGGATTTAACTCTAGTCTAGTAACTCCCTATTCGAGCGATCAGCACCTTTCTTTAATCGAGCGAGTCAGTCGAGGGCCTGAGTTTATGTCTTTGGCTCGTGGAAACTCTAAGAATGCAAAGTCGTTACGGACACAATTTCAAGAACTGGAAGAAAAGATACGGAAAGAAAATTAACTTGAAAAATAATACCCTGATTTTCATTTAGCTGGGAAACTTAGTATTCTATTCAATGAGAATCTGCCTATTGTTCAACAATAATCCCACCAGAAGCACTGAGCAGAGTTATCCAAACTTCCCTCTCCCCTGGTCCGCCCTATATTTGCATCTCGTTTTCTAGACCAGACTGACGCAGCTTACGCTCGATACAGGCGGACAATCTTGCGGCTACACGTTGAGGGTCAATTGGCAGATCTTCAGCAATTGGATCGGCGCTAACATCGGGCATGGTGCCAGGTGTCGTACAAGGCACAGTACAGCTTTGCATTACTTCAGCGTAAGCACAGTCCTCGAGATCTCCGATAGCCAGGATAGCTTTTATTTCAGAGCGATTGTTCGAAGAAAAATTTGTCGCGATTAGATCCGGTATTTCTGATAAAGTCTTTGCAAGATTCATCCCGTAGCGATTGGTTGGTAACGGAATCGAGACCAGTAAGATGCCCTTAGTTAATGGATCCCAAATTGCTAGAACTGCATCACTCCCATGTGCTATAAATTTTGCGGCAATTGGATCGCGGGGATTGAAAGGAAGTAGCCTGTTATATAAACAATTATTGTCTTCAATATGATGAGGGAGCTTTTGAACGATTCAAAGAGTTGTTTAATGCACTAAAGGCAAAAAAATATAGCAAAGAAGATTCAGCCACTGCAGCTCTCTCAATGCAGCGGCTAAGAATTCCATTAGACAGAAGTATGGCTTTAATTGAGCAAACAGGGGCAGCACTACAGAGTGCAAGGATGGTTGCTTCACAAAAGAAAGAGTTGCCTTTCATTGTCTCAGTTGCTTCAAGTCCTGGTGCTATCGATCCACTTGTACAGCTAATGAAAGATGCCCAAGCACTGATTAGAAACTCGACATTAAAAGGTGGGGCTGAGGCACAAAAAGCACTGACACTTTGCCTAAGTGCAATGTCCGAGTTCTTTCTTAATGGTGAGAAAGTTGAGGAGAATGATGCTCACTTAGCTGCCTGCGGCGTGGACCGAGAGCAGCTAAGTCGACCAACTCATACGGATACCTATAGTGGCTCATCAAGTTCAGGAGGGGATGATGGATTTTGGCCATGGCACTGGTGGTCATCTCCAGATAGAAACCACAGCGATCATAACACCCATAACATGGGACAACATGGTCATGACAGTGCTCTCTGTGGATCGTCAAGTGACCATGGATCAAGCGGTGATCATTCAGGGTCGCATAGCTCATGTAGCAGTTCCTCCTCGTGTGGATCGAGTTGTTGAGGTGGTGGCGGCGGAGATTAATAACGGAGACTAATAATAA
This sequence comes from bacterium, assembly GCA_034440315.1. Lineage (GTDB taxonomy): Bacteria > Bdellovibrionota_C > UBA2361 > UBA2361 > J135 > JAWXBT01. Next base: position 609 of record JAWXBT010000088.1, on the reverse strand, counting down.
AATTAATAAAATTATTACCGGTGAGATATTATGAATCAGCAAATTACAAATAATAACTATAGAATATCTCCGGAGGAGGGTGCCCCCGCGAAACCATTGGACTCGACCGAATAGGTTCCAGTCTGAGCAAATCATCTAAAAAAATCGGGGCTAAATTATTTTGAAGTGGCGTTAGTTAAAAGGGAAGTTGAGCTTCGAAGCGCTGGAATCAAATCCCCAATCTTAGTTTTTGGTGGAATAGTTGGCGGACAAATTGAGTTGTAGATACAACTCACAAATTAAGATAACTATAAAGATCTATCATACCGTGCGAAATTAAGTAGTTACTATCGGCTTATCAGATAATACATTTCGATCTTCTAAAGTTCCAGGAAAATGTTTTTTAAGTTTTTCAGTAATCAATCGCACTCCTTCTAGGACACCGTAGCAGTGGTTGCCTTTGCTAAATTGATCTTCCATAACCTTACAAATTATCTCCCATTCGGTAGTATCAACATGTTTATGGATTCCTCGATCAGCAACAATTTCAAAATTTTTATCTGCTAAAAGTAAATAAATTAAAACTCCATTATTTGACTCAGTATCCCAAACTCTCATCTCTGAAAATAT
>JAWXBT010000087.1:0-3210 GCA_034440315.1 bacterium | reverse complement strand
GACTGAATTGCCTGAAAGCTGACCACCTCCCATAGAGAGAATTCCGGTATCGAATGTTCCTAAGGTCGGATTGCTGCCAGTAGTAACAACCACGGCATTATGTAATTTTAGCTGACCCGTTCCATCGGCATATACGGCGGCATTAGCAAATCCGTGAGTTTCAAAATAGGAGTCTTTAATTAGCACATTGGTGGCATTGTTAACTTGCAATGCTTCTGCAACTCCAGTTGCGGTTTCTGTCGCCTTAACTTTCAGGCGTTGCCCGAAAAGGCTGGATGTATCTGACACCTTTATTCCTAAAATTGTATCATTGCCGGTTGAGGTGCTTAAAGTTATCTCACAGTCACTCAAAGTAGCGGTTGTGCCTCCTCTGATATAAGCGCCATAGCTACCGCCATCGACAATCGTGATTTTGATGTCCTCTCCATTAAGAGTGGCTGAAGAAATTGTGTCAATTCCGAAGGCCACGGCGCCACTTTGAGCTGTCATTTCCACATCAACACCACTCAAACGAACAGTAGATGCATTAGCATATACTCCAGTTACAATAGATGAAGCCCCGCTGTAGGTTAATTTTATATTATTTAACTTTGCTTCGTTTGTAATGTTTGACACTAAAACGATAACGCTGCCTGCTTCCGCACTAGTGGAGGCAACTGTAAGATCAACTAAGCTAGAATTCTCGCCAATACTTAGAGCAGTAGTGGCTGTTGAAGAAAGAATGGTTAGATCGACCCCACTTCCCTGCAGAGACACATTGTCTGCAAGAACAATTTCACTGCTTAAGGAGTAGGTTCCTGGTGCCACTTTGATCACTACTGGATTAGCTGCGGTTGGAGTTGCACCAGCAGCGGCATCAAGTGCGGATTGAATAGTAGTATGAGCTGCACCGTTTAAGGCAACGTTTATAATTCTACTCCCTTGTGAATAACTTGATTCTGAAAGGCGGGTCTCTATGCTCTTACATTTTTTCTTACTGAGGATATCTCCTGTAGTGTTATTAACGCAGACTTTGAGTATCGTTTTGCCTTGGGCCCAAGCGCTTTGATGTGGCGAATATGCAATTACCAATAATATCAAAAAAACTGCTGCAAATTTAATCTGTCTCATAAAAACTCCCCTTGGTTAACTCTCCAACAGGTATCGGATTTAATATGAATTATCTTTATGCAGTAAAAAACGGCATTTTATAGTAAGTCCAAAAAGAACTTTCCTAAAGAAAATCTTTTTTTGGACTTACGATCCTCCGGAGGGATGATAAATAGTTATCCCAACTAAATATTTTAAGTAAGCCGAAAGTTTTCAACAGAAAAGTATTCGGAAATTACTTATTGGGATAACTATAGTGCTTTTCAGAAGTCTTTGCCGAATGAAACGAGGTAAAGATTCTAGAAAAGACTATATTATGTAGATTTAGGAGTCTTAGCATACGTGACAGCTCAACTGTTCAATACTTAGCGTGGCCAATGTTTGATAATTTAGATGATCACCTACAATCCCAATTAGTAGAATTATCAGAGCAGGTATCTAGGGGTGCCTCTCTTGTTGATTGTGTTGGGGAATTGGCAAAGTTGAACGTATCACCACATACCGCTATGAAATTTCTACTGATGAATTTCGAACTTTCATTATCTCAGGCAAAGCATACCGTCCATAGTCACCAAGGGCGATCTTGTACCGCGGAAAACTGACGTCGCTGCTGCGCGGCGAATCTACCATAATCGCTAACGATTAATTCTTTATAAAATATGCGAATATCCTGGGGTGAATACTCCTTTAATGCATCAATTCCCGAGACCAATTCTCTGAGAATTGCAGGCGCATATGCAAGGTAAGGTGCCTGGCACTATACGTATATACGCATATACGGCTTCACTCTTTCACTTTTTATTCTCTTAACCTAATATTTCAACCAATGCATAAATTCATCTTTAATATTCTCTATCTCTTGATTATTCTATTTTCTAAGGCTGAAAATTCTTTTTCAGAGCCTTCAATCACCCCCTCTCTTTTCAATGCAGATACTCAGCTTGTTTGGGTAATGGTCAATGTTAATACAGAAAAAGGCCAAGGCGATGCCCACCTTCTTATTAGTAGATCGGGTAAGGTCTTACTTATTGATACTGGCGATTCCAACCAAGCTGAGAATATTTTACTGCCTTTCTTGATATCGCATAAGATTCAATTTATTGATCAGATCCTTATTACCCACCCACACTATGATCATTATGGCGGATTAGAGCCTTTACTAAAAAACAATAATATTAAAATCGACTCTATCTTTATGGGTCCAGTTAGTGAGGAGCTTTGTAAGATAGAATACTGGGGTTGCTTTAGGGATCAGTTAAATCAAATTGAAACTTTAGCCACTGCTAAGGGTGTTTTAATCCAGGATTATTCAAAATGGAGTAAGTTTGTTTTTGATGATCATTCAGTTTTTAAAAAATTATATCAATTTGATGAGAAGACCACGCCTCTAAAATCTACAGATATTAACGATCTATCTTTAATAGGCATGCTTTACCATGGAAAGAGTAAGGCGCTTTTTACTGGAGATCTAAATCAAACTCTAAGTGAATGGCTTGTCGAACATGCCTCTTCAGAGATCAAAGCTGATATTTTGAAAGTTCCTCATCATGGAGCGGAAGGCATGGCTACTGATCGATTTTTATTGGCAGTGAGTGCAAAAACTTTTCTTGTTCCAGGTACAAAAAAGATCTGGGAGTCAGAACGGAGTAAACGCCTCAGAAATTTAGCAAATATAAATCGAATCCAAACTTATGTTAATGGTCTTCAAGGAAATGTAATTGTGAGATTTACCAAGGATACCTTTTCAGTTTCCTAGTTTCCAATGACATAAATAACATGACTAACTACTCCAAAGTATTCTATATCTGATCGATCTTATAGTAACTTTCAAAAGTCTTTGCCGAAAAGCAAAGGCTTTAGAAATTTACTATCCCTCGCAGGGATAATAAATAGTGTTTTTCATTTTCAAAAATCATAGCCAACCCGAAGGGTTACCGAGAAATAAGGTTTAACATAGTCTCCATTGCTATGTTTTGTACTATGTTTTGTGATTCGGCAAAGACTTTTGAAAAACACGATAGGGTCTGTTGCAATACTATCTCCGTAACGAGAAAAGTGAAATTTGAGCCGAGACAAGGAAGTCGAGAGAGAAAACCGCAAGCATATCCTCTGGATATGTTG
>JAWXBT010000086.1:0-5115 GCA_034440315.1 bacterium | reverse complement strand
GCCTTAATGAATGTGATGTTTCTTTTGTTGATACCTTAGATTTCGTTCGCGGCAAGGTGGGCCGAGAAAAATTAAGCCAACTTGGAACTATGATCGAAGGAGAGTATGTTACTATAAAGAACCGCGCAGCTCCGTCAGCAGAAGAGCTAAATATTGAGCCTGATTATTGCGATCTTCCAATTGGTGAATACAGTGCCTTAGGTGAAGTTGGCACATATCGCTGCTGGTTACCAAATAATTTTAAAGCAAGTTCCGTGCTTTCTAATAGAGGCTGCCGCGCTCACTGTTCATTTTGCAGTGTGGCAAATTTTAACGGCAAAGGAGTGCGCCAAAGAGATGTCGAATCGGTGCTCGATGAAATTCAACATCTAAAAGAACATCACGGTGTCAATCATATTGCCTGGATCGATGACGATCTTTTCTTTAATAAAACTCGGGCTGTTGCTCTTTTTGAAGGAATTAAGAATAGAAATCTAAATATAACCTGGTGTGCATCTAACGGAGTTATCGCCTCAGCAACTTCTTCTGCACCTGAACTCTTAAAAGCTGCAGTTGATTCGGGCTGCATCGGCATAACTTTTGGAGTTGAATCCGGAAATGACGAAATTCTAAAGGATGTTCATAAACCATCCGGTGTTAAACACTTTTTGAAAGTTGGCGAGATGATGAAAGAGTATCCACGAGTCTTTACTCGTGGATTCCTGATCATAGGTTTTCCAAACGAGAAGTTATCTCAAATTAAAGATACTATTTCACTGGCCAATAAGATGGATCTTGATTGGTATGGAATTCAGCTTCTTTCTCCCCTACCAAACACAGAGATCTATAAGACAATGGTACAGCTAGGAATTATCACTGACAAAGAATTTGAAAAAAATAGTGATAAAGATGGTAATAAGTTTTTCACTCTTCGTCAGGGTGAAAAGCAAAGAAAGGAAGAGGAAGAGGGTGCTAAGCAAGCAACCAGTTTTATTAACGTGCTTGATACAAAGCCAGACTCACATATTCCTACTAGAGAGGAGCTGCATGAGCTTTGGCTAGTTGTAGACTTCTTAATCAATTACAAACCAGTTTTAGAATTACAAGATCTTCCTAAACTAAAAAAGAAACAGGCTATTCTGAGAGACATCTGTAACAGATTTACTAAGGCAAATCCTTTGGCGAATCTTACTCTTTCAATAGTAGAAGATCGTCTAGGAGATAAGGTGCAAGCTGAGTATAGACGCTCTCTTACCTCTCAATATCTATCTAGCTCGGCCTATTGGAGAACTCGTTTTGAAGCCTTTGATCTATACAAATGGTTGGGTAATGAAACCAAAATCATTATCAGTGAAAACCCAGATGAATCATTTAAGGCTGATGATCTAAGAAAGAGTGGCGGATACGTAGTGTAGGACAATAAATTCGATAACAATTGTTCCGTCTTTAAAGATAAGCCTATAATGTTTGAATATGTTTCAACAAGGTATGCTGCGGGCGTTTAAACATCGCAACTATAGGGTTTTCTTCATTGGTCAATTCTTCTCATTAATTGGAACTTGGATTTCATCTATTGCTTGCGGCTGGCTTGTCTTTCGTCTTACCCACTCTGAATTCTTACTTGGTGTTGTTAGTTTTGCAGGTCAATTTCCATCGGTATTAGTAGCACCCTTTGCAGGTGTCTTAGTTGATCGCTGGGATCGGCAAAAAGTTTTAATCTGTACTCAATGCGCTTCAATGCTTCAATCTTTGAGTTTAGCAATCCTTACTCTTACAGGAGTTATAGGTTTCTGGTCGATCTGCGCCCTAAGTCTTGTACAAGCTTTAATAAACGCTTTTGACATGCCCGCACGACAAATTTTTGTTGGTGAATTAATGGAAGACAAAGCTGACTTACCAAATGCAATTGCATTAAATTCTGCTATGTTTAACGGTGCTCGACTCTTAGGCCCTGCTATCGGTGGTTTCTTAATCGCATTTAGCAACGAAGGAATATGTTTCTTGATTGATGCCATCAGTTATCTTGCTGTACTAATCTCACTTTTCAGTATTGTCCCAATGAGAACAATCACTACTCGTGCCCGAGAGAACATACTCCTCGAACTAAAAGCTGGGGTTAAGTATGTTTATGAACACCAACCAATCAAGGAGCTACTTTTTTTAGTTGGCCTGATCGGATTCTTTGCAACAAGTCATCTTGTTTTAATGCCAGTTTTTGCTCATGAAATTTTTCAAGCAGGACCAAAATTACTTGGGCTTTTGATGGCTGCTTCTGGATTAGGAGCATTAAGTGGAGCATTGATTCTTGCTAAAAAATACGGCGTGGCTGGATTTGGTTCCCTGATAACTCGCTCTAGTATTTTTCTTGGAATATCTTTGATTGGATTTTCTTATGTTACCTTACTTGCTCCATCTTTATTTTTTATTTTTGCTTCTGGAGCCTCAATGGTTTTACTTTTAGCGTCGTGTAACACTCTAATCCAGACTCTGGTAAAAGATGAGATGAAAGGAAGAGTAATGAGCATTTATTTTATGTCTTTTATGGGGATGATGCCACTTGGAAATCTCGCGGCGGGAATGATTGCAAATCATTTCGGTGCCTCTCATACAGTATTCATTAGTGGGGTTTGTTGTCTCTTAGTTACGATCCATTTTGTAAGAAAGTTACCTGAGATTCGTAGGCGTGTTTTGCCGATTGAAATATAGTAGCAAAAGTCGGGACGGAGCCTATTTTTCCATAAAAAATAGATTGAGGATTAAGGAAAGTTTACTATGGAAAAATAGGCTCCGTCCCGACTTTTACTGGAGTAAAAATCGAAAGCTCTGCCAGTGACCAATCAAAAATTGGATCCTCTCCTGTTTGGGTGAAGATTAATTCTTTTAATTTTATTGGTTCAAAAGCTCCCATAAATTTTGTTGAGTCCATTAAATAAGCTAGATCTTTTTGAGCATCTGCTTCCAATAAAGTATGCAAAACACCAAGAGTATCTTTACCGTCTATTCTTAAACCTCTTGGATAATCGGAATACCAATTTCCAAGATCATACATAAATCCACTAACGACTTGAGGAGTCTTAAAAATAACATTGAAAGTCATGCCAGGGACCTGGCGTGAGCCTGTACCCCAACGTGTATTGAGATCTCCATCAACACCATTTTTAGCATCTTTTGAATGATCTGAAGAGCTAACTGTAAAAAGTTCAGAATCTAACTTCTTAGATTTGGGATTGAGACTTTCAATTTTATCAAAAACAACATAGTCAGATAACAAAGTTTTTCGAAATGCATATCGTAATTGAGTTAAGGCCTGCTCAATAATTTCGGCTTGCTTTGGTACTAACACATACGGCACATCTTCGAGGCCAAAGTTTTTTGCTTTTTCTTCATATGCTGGAATTCTAATTTGCCAGGGTTCTCTAAATACAGAAAAGATTACTCTTTCATTTGTCTCAAAAGCCAAGCGATATCCAATCCAATAATTAGTCCTAACTAAATTGTAATTATTTTGATCAAGCCACTTAATTAAATCAGTATGATCCTTTGATGCTCTTTGATTAAAAGCCACAAATGGCTGCCCTTGTAGAGATCTTCCTCCTAGATATGATGACAATAAATTAAGACTAAGTATTAAACCTAATAATACTAAAGCAGATTTAGGACGGGATTTATAAATCTCAGCCAAAGTTAGAGCAATGAGTGGAAAAATTGCAACATATAAAGGTAGAAGATACCTCGGTGCACTTACTAAATGACCAAATGAACTAATTACAAAAATTAAACTGGTAACAATAATAAAAATAATTAACAGCTCAACTGGATTTTTACTATCGATTTTAAATCTAAATAGTCCAGAAATACTTTTAGCACGCCATGTTATTAAGGTAATCAATAAGATTCCAAAGATAAAGCTGGCTACAATCGTTCCACCTGGAACAAAATCAGTCTCCTGCCAAAATCTTTTAGCTCCCAATAAAATAGGAACAGCACTAACAAAGAAGCCATTGAGATGCTCCAAAATGTTGCTTTTTGATCCCGCAGCATTCAGCATGTTAAATGATTCAAATTTGTGTTGAAAATTATAGATCCAAAATGGCAGACTTCCAAGAATTCCAGCAAAGATTGAAACAGCTAAATGTTTGAAAATCCAAAAAAATCCATTTTGAGAAATAAGCTTTTTGGATCTCAATAAAACACAAAGAGAGATTGAAACAATAAAGAAAATAATCTGATTGTTAACCCACCAACCTAAACCAAAGAGAAACCAAATGATAAAAGTTTGAGAAAATCTCGGTTTCTCTTCTTTAATCCATTTCAATGACAATAAAATAGTCGTTGCACCAATAACTAGAATCTCAATGAACCCTCCCCTAGACATGGTGCTCCAAACAACTAGTGCCGAAGGAGGGACCGCACATAGCAGAGCTGCTACTCGCGCTGCCATAGTACTACCGAGCTGCGATGTAATTAGATATATTTGAAGTACAAGGACTAGAGAGAAAATAAATGGAACAATTTTTAAAGCAAATGAACTTATGCCTGTAAAATAAAATACAAAGGAAGTAAGGATAGCTTCCAAAGATCCCATGTAGGCCTGACCATAGTAGAAAATGGGAATCTCTTTGCCTTCTAAGATATGCTTAGCCATTAAACCGACAATGGCTTCATCAGAATCAATCACCCAATTTGAAGCTATAAGAAAATCGAGACGGATAATTGCCGCTAATAATATCAGAGACCACAACCATTTATCTGAAAGGAAGGACTCTTTAGTGGTCTGCATAAAAATAAAAAAAGTGTTGCCAGGAGCTCAGCTTTTTTCTTCGCTGGTTCCTCTTGTGGCATTCTCAACTTCCACCACTTCTCCAGACTCAAGCCCCAAGAATAAAAGCATCTGCTTTACCATCATAGCGTAATCTTTTTTATCAGCCATATTCAGGCGATATTCATTTAAGACTTTTATCTGCATATCATCTCGCCAAGCTTTCCAAGCATCTTGGGAAACATGATCAAAGATCTTTTTGCCGATATCACCACCAAAAGGAGGTTTCTCTAAACCAGGCATTTCTTTTTTATATTTTAAACAAATTACAGTTCTTGTTGTCATACAAACCCTTATAAACTCACGAGGCTATATAT
>JAWXBT010000085.1:0-3496 GCA_034440315.1 bacterium | reverse complement strand
GTATGGATCATAGTACAAAAGTCTTGTACAGACAATGATTTTAAATCAGCAAGCTTATCAATGATCTCAATACTGATGATCGAACCTATTGCAATTCGTTTGTCGCCAACACAGTTTACAAATGCCTCGAAGAGAGATGCCTCAAATACATCGCCCCAGGGAGAATGCAAAAGGTTGTACATTGCTTCGTCGAGAGGCGTTTTGGTTGTATTCCCCTTGCCATCAATGTCAGGATTGACGCTTTCAAGTAATGTATTGATGACCTTAACCGCTATATCTTTCGACACGGAAGGAGCGGCAGATAGCAGATTGGCACCAAATATGACTCTATTTCTCGATCTTTCGGCACCTATATGAGTTTGTGGGTACAATATAGTTAATAGCACTTCCTCTGCTCTTTCGGGCGGTAGCTCAGAGATTACTAATTTCGAAATACTTGAAGCATTACCGTCCGGCATGAGATTGCCGTTAACTGAAGATATATAAATACCTCCCGATTCATCCGGCATGCCCAATTGTGATAACACCTCATCCATATTAAAGTGCTTCATCATGGCCTGAACCCTGAAAAAGTCTTGAAAAGTAGGATGAATAAACTTGTAAAATGTATGTTCAATACCTGTCGAACTAATCACCTGGTAAGCCGCCGCCAAAATTCCCATGTTCTTGTTAAAGACGCTTAACAATATGTGAGGTGAATGAGGTTCGTAGGCCGAATTTGCAATCGCCTGCTGGTTATTTGCGTTCGCTATTTTGATTATATCGCTTTCTTCGATGGCATTACTTTTATGATTCGACATAAAAAGTGCCACCTCAGATAAGTTTATCGTTACTTCATTGATATTTATGGTTTCTTTCAATTGTATTTCACTTTTTTTAATGAGTAGATTAATTACTTCTCGTAAAATAGTAGCAAAGTTAACTTGATGCAGGCTGTTGATATTGGGTAACTGAATAATCAGGGATAAAGCCTGAATGTTATTTGTAAGACCATCTAAATTACGGGAAGTGATCAGCGCATTCTGCAAATCTTCGATGAATTCCGTTCTCTGCTCAGTCTTTTGTACCCATTGTTGAATAAATCTTTTTTTGTGATCAAGCGTTAATTTTGAAATTTTCATCACCTCAAAACAATCACCAAAACATCCGTTTATGCCTGAAAATATACTTTCAATACAGGTAATTATGACGGTAATTTCAGAATAATTTTGGATAAATTTATTTAGACTAGTGCAGAATTGCTTTCTAAAATCAATATCTCTGATCTCGTCAATGCCATCAATTAAGAGCAATACATTACCCTTAGTTAATTCGCTGAAAATTCTTTCATGAAGCGCATTTGTTTGTTCCGTATACAAGTTTATGCCTGAAAGATGCTGCCGTAGTATTACAGAAAAGCTGGTAGATGAAGTAAGATTCAGGTTGCCACATGGAATAATTATCGGAACCCATTTAATTTTTGGCAACTGCGTGGCTCTATCACGGTTAAAATTTTTAGGATCGGCAAGTTGATATGAGTATGTGTAGGCGAGATAGCTTAGCAAGGTGCTTTTGCCGCACCCCCGGTCTCCAACAATAATAATTTTTTTCTCTTTATCGAGAACACCGCTTATAGAACTGGTCGAGATTATTGAAGATGGCGTAAAATCAGTATGTGTTTTAATACCATATTCGAAAAATGAATTCTTTTTTTGTTTTGGTTTTTTACCCCAAAATCGTTTTATCCTTTGAAATCCTTTAATGAGTTTAAAATTAAGAATCTGGGCTTTATTCTTTTGGGGATAGAATGTGTTTGTGGGCTGCTTTAGCGTTTGAAGAGGAAGGTCGATATAAATATCTGAAATAGGTATACTTTTGGCAAGTGAATAATCAGGCCCTAAGCTTTGCAGTGTTTGTTTGGAAACCAAAGGCAGGTCTACATCTTTAAACTGCTTGTACAGACTTTCACAATATTTTTTAATTTCACTTTTCTTAAACCAATCAACCAATCGTAATAAAAGACCGACTATTAATGGCAAAGAAGACCCTATTACTGCAATAAGCGGCTCATGGCAATCGTCATTATTATTATTATTACAGTTGTAAAACCACGAAAGTGCTACAATGAATATGGCTAACTCGCCAAGCAAGATAAATGAGTTTTTAAGAAAATTAGCTACTTTCACGTCAGTACAATTTTGCTAATAATTTGACAATGTTTTTTCAGAATTACTATAACTTCCGCCCCTTACTTTATAGCCTTTTAATGAGCCGCAATAAGGGCATTTCCTTACAAAACCTTTGAAAGGTGAAAAAATTGACCCAATTATAGAAAGTATTGATACTCCTCCTCCCCAACATGCATCACAAGATGTTCTTCCACAGTTTGAACATTCAATAAGTTCTTGATTGGGTTTTCTGCATGATGAACAAGTCATAAATATTTTTTATTAGTTTAAATTTCATCTAACGTGAGCACTGCTTGCGTAGCCGCGCTTAGTCGGCTATGAAAAGTAGTGCATTGTTGTAGGAATTATTATATCGACTTTGCCCAACATTCATTTAAAGCGTCAAAAATTATCTTCAAATCACTTTCAAATTGAGTTTGAGAAATTTCTTTTCCTACTCGCTTCCCGAGTTGTTTCTTTTTATGTCCATTCATACAATCTTCCTCTTCGGCTGTTCTATTCCAAGGCGCAGGGTAATGCTCTTCTAATGTGCAAGTAGGAAGGAAATGGATTTGGTTGTTTTTTACAATTTCCTTATGTCGCTGTTTGAAGTCTTCAACCCCTCCTTTACGTTCCACTGATGGTTTATCACATAGAATAATCACCTTGTTTCCATAAAGACTTTTTCCGAAAGGCTTATATGCCTGTTCTATTGCATTGATAGTTCTTTCTGCTTGGTCAGTATCCCCATTTGCACCAATAACTTGAATTCGAGGCTTATCAGTGTAAAATCGCTTTACAACTGCTGTCAATAATTCAAGTTCACTTGCTCCCTCGACGATTAAAAAATTATTAGGAAGTAATAGGTCCGCAGGGCTGCCTCCTAAAAGTTCAAAAACAATATATGCTTTATCGGCTTCATCAGCAAGTTCAATGTAGGTTTGTTTACTCATTTTTTCAACTTTAAAAATATGTTGCTTACTATGACTATCAGCAACCAAAACAGAAGAATGAGTATTTATAAAAACTTGGTCGAGTCCCTCGCAAAGTTCGAGTAATACATTTTTTAACTTTCTCTGTGCTGTTGGGTGAAGATGTAGTTCGGCTTCATCAATAAAAAATAAAAAAGACTTTCCAATATCTTCATTCTGTTTTCTAAATTCTGCATATGCCTGAATTATTGCAAGCATTAAAGCGCGTTGCATGCCATCACCCTTTTCTGATGCTAATGTTTCTATTCCATCGTCAACCGAAGTCTCAAAGTTTTTTAATAGATCTTCAAAAACAGGCTGAGTTACCTCAAATTTAACTTTCGTACAATCTGGAAATTGTTTTTCTAGATTAACTCG
>JAWXBT010000084.1:0-4227 GCA_034440315.1 bacterium | reverse complement strand
CCAGGCAGAAATAGGAAGCAACGCAGAACTAGAGCAAGCATTTAAAGAGGATCCGGTAAAGGCGATCAAGAAAGTTCAAGAAAATAATCCAACTATTCCAAACACATTAATTTATCAAATCGTGGTTGGATCCCTTGGACTATCCATTATATTGGTCATTATTGGTGTGGTAATACTACAATTAATATATGGAACTACAACGGAGGTGCCCACCATATTTACAGCTATTGCTTCCGGAGCGATTGGGGCATTGGCGGGATTATTGGCTCCTTCCCCAAGAAATAGTTAATTAAAATCAGAGCCTCAGAAAACAAAGAAAAAAAGCCATTCTTGTATGTGACTATGAATTTCGAAAAGACTAATAAAAATAATTGGTGTAAAATAATTGGTTAATTATATTTATTACCGACTTAAGAAAATAACCTCAGAAAACCGATAACTCGATATAGGTTATTTCTGATTTTTATAGGTACTGCTCAAGAGGAAGGATGACTAAGATATTTTTGATTTGAATGCTATTATAATTTTTATATATTTCTCCTTTGACTTTGTTAACATATACTAGTTGTTTTTATAAATTAATCCAGCAATATTATTTGACGCAAAATGAAATATATACATATTAATATAAATCGCTACTAAAATGAAAAGTTGGGATCTGGTAAGGTATACTGGTTTACAGTCGCAAAACGAACAAGAACTTCTTAAGGAGGCGAATCGAAGGATTAAATTGTCCAAAACAGACAGCAATGCATTTCAGGATATTGAATCAAATGAAAGGACTCTGGTCACCAGGTTCGCACGAACTAAACAAGATGTTTTCAACCCTTTTGAAAAAAATATTGGGAGTATCGATTACCAAGATGCTAATATCCTTGAAATTCTATTGGAAAGAGCCAAGGCGGTCTGTTGCATTTTCAGAAATGGGTTACCTATTGGATCAGGATTTTTAGTGGCTGAGAATGTTATCATTACAAATAATCATGTGATCCGATCCAGAGAGGAATCAAGATTTTTAGAGGCAAGGTTTGAATATGAACTTGATGTTGATAAAAAGGAGAAGAATCAATCTGTGTTTAAGCTAAATCCCGATATTTTTTTTCTAACCTCTACCTTGGCAAAAGAGCCAAGTGTATCCTATTCTGGACTTGATTTTACATTGATAGGTGTAGAGCGTTTAGGTTTAAATGAGGAACCGATAGCAAATTATAAGCCCGCTTATCTTGATGGGAATGAAGGGAAATTTATGATTGGGGATAATTGTATTATCATTCATCATCCTGAAGGCAAGCCAAAACAGGTATCTATCAAAGACTCTACCCTTTTTTATACATCAGATGATTTTTTATTCTACGAATCGGATACTGTTTTTGGTTCTTCAGGCTCCATGGTTGTTGCGCTGGGTACTGGTGAAATCGTAGCCTTGCATCATGCTGGTCAACCCAATATGGATGAAAATTCAAATATTCTGACTCGTACAGGCAGCATTGCCAATGAGTATACCCTGGATTCAGAGATTGATTGGATAGCTAATAAAGGGATCCGAATTGATAAAATTATTAATGCAATTCGATATGCCACACTCGAAGAAAAAATGGAACCGATGCGACAAGCTCTGCTCAAGAGAACAGATCAATTTAGACTACAACTTACTAGAAAGGTAAATGAAAATATTAAAAACGAATCATCTGAAAATAATGAAGAAATGGATAACATTAATAGTTCTGGATCCACTACAATGGGAAATTTAATTTCCATAGCAATTAAAGACGCCAATAGAGAGCGAAACAACCCATTTGCAGAGATGATGAAAAAGGAAAACAGAGAGGGATCAGGGGCAACAGAAATGGTTGATTTTCTTGTTCTCGCTAATTATAATGAAACCAGCATGCTTTCCATCAGGTCATATTTGAAGGGGAGATATGGAGATCATTTTACCTTCTTGCTCACTATGCCTGATACAGCTATTAAGGGTAACCCTGAGTTGTTTTCTCTTAGCATCCTGGTATCTGGTAATCCAGAAGAAACTGCAAGACAGTTAGCAATAGTTCCTGGAGTTATGAACGCAGAAACCGATATACCCATAGCACTAAACTCAGGCTTTTCCGGAAAAAAGGTAACCACAGTAAATGCCACCGAATCTTTGATTGAGGAGGATGGATACAGTAAGCCAAATGAGCAAATATTTTTAAATAAATATAGGGATTCAAGTCCATATGTTAAGGGAAAAACACATGATCCTTCCTTGTATCGAAAATGGAATTGGTTTGCAACTCGGTTTGACAAAATAAATTACGACGATCTCATACCAGGAATTAGCAATATACGAATTGTACAATTTGATACTGGGTGGACCAATCACCAAAAAGTAGAGGGACAATTTGATATAGACATGGATTTTGATTTTCTTAATAAGGATGATTCGGCTGAAGATGACTTTATAAAGGGGGTACTTAAATTTCCAGGACATGGAACACGAACGGGGAGTTTATTGATTGGTCATCAATTAGCGATGATTGAAGGCAATGGAAACGAAGGATTTCTTACCAATGCGGGTGTTAAACTTATTCCATATCGAATTGCGGAAACGGTCCTTTTGGTAAATAGACAAAAGCAATTAGCAGAAGCACTTGACAGAGCCATAGCCAAAAGATATGATGTCATCACCATGAGCATGGGAACTGTGCCTACTTTTTCAACAGCCGTAATGGCGAGGAAGGCCTATGAAGCAGGTATTATTTGGTGTTGTGCCTCAGGGAATGTAGTTCAGGCCGTAATCGCTCCGGCCGTTTATCCCGGTACCATAGCAGTAGCTGCTTCAAATCCGGATGATAAAGATTGGCCCGGATCCAGCAGAGGACCTCGAATTGATATTACAGCACCTGGCCAGGATGTGTACGTCCCAATATTCACAGAGCCACTTAGTGGTCAAAGGCCTGGAGAAACTATGTCGTATGGAGATGGGACTAGTTTCGCCACACCTCATGTTGCAGCAGCAGCTGCTCTATGGCTGACCAAATATGAAAAGGAATTGAATTCCAAAGAATTTGAAGGATGGAAAAGAGTAGAGGCTTTCAGAAAAGCACTTAAAGTTTCAGCGCGTAAGGACCATAAATTACCATTAACTGGATTTGGTGCAGGAATCTTAGATTTTGAGAAATTACTTAAGCAGAAACCAAAAAAATTATCTGCTCAGGATCATGCATATTATGGTATAAATGAAAGTGCATTTTATCAAACCCTTCAAGCATGGTCAGAAGGAGCAAAGACGTTGTGGAACAGATTTCATGGTTTATTCCTTTCGGGAAGAGACAAAGCTTCAGAATCCCTTGCCAAGGAAAATACATTATCTGGCTTTTCTCTTGGACTCCTTAATGAATTAAATACGAACCGCTACTCAAATTATGAATCTATTCAAACAATGGATGCTGAGTCACTGGAAACAAACCTTAATTTAGTATTAAATAAACTTCAACCCATAAAAACTAAATAATGACGACCAAAATATTTGATTCGCACTTTCACTTACTTTTTAAACACCATGTCAGTGTTAAAGAAAAGGATAAGCCATTTAATCTTGATGAGGAAGTAAAAACAAAGAGTTTTGGGAAATTGGCGAATGATCTTTTTGGAGGCCCATTTGATAGCCAATCTTCTCCATCACAAGTCGCAAAGAGCAATTTGTACCTAGGAATTACCTCTATACTGAGTATGGAGCACGCATTTGCTAATCAAATACTACGACGCGGTGGTATTGATATGTCTCACATTCTGCCACTTGATTTTGAAATGGTTGAAAGAACCAAAAATGGAAAAACTACGTATTATAAGGAGTTTAATTTGCAATTAGATTTCCATATAAAAAACAAGAAATTCCTTATAAATAAATATAATATTTATTTTTTAAATCGTACTGATGCATTGGGGGATAAAAGTGAAGAGGATATTAAAAACTATCTAAAAAAGGGAGATAATCATTATTTTGTATTATCTATTGAAGGCGGACACAATTTATCAACAAGCCCAGTTCACATTGCAAGTGAACTTCCAATACATCCGGAAAAACAATTAAAGGAAATACAGGATCGCGATGATTGTGATTTTATAAGTCTTAATTTATGTCACCTCAGCCACATCCCAGAGCAATATTTAGGGGGTTTTGCTCAAGGGCACAATGGCTTAGCAATGCTTGCTTTCAAAAGTAATGACTTTCATCCTATACATAAT
>JAWXBT010000083.1:0-4748 GCA_034440315.1 bacterium | reverse complement strand
TGATGTTGATTTTCTACAGGGCTGGAGCTTTGCGCTAGTTCGCAATGAAAAAGCCAAGCAGATTTGCCAAAGTATGATCCGCGATAGGGCAATTATAGCCAAAGATGTTACTAGAAAAGAAGCCTTAGATTGTAACAAAATGATGTCCACTGAGAAGCGTTGGAGAGCTTTTCGAATAATAGAGACACACCGTCGTCAAGGCAAACCCATCCCTGCCTACGGTAGATACGGACTCGAAATGCCTAAATCTTCAGGAAAACAATTTCTAAAAACAGAACTGAATATGTTAACTCATGCACTATGTTTTACCCCAAGATTTAGAATTTCTGTTCTTAAGTTTTTTTTGGGCAGTGGTGGATATTATTTATTATGGCTAAACTCTCTTAGAAGAAGAGTCAGAGATTTTATTCGAGATAACATCGCGCTTTTTAAACGCAAACTATTCGGAAGAAAGTAAATCATGAAAGTAAATGACCATTACGATCTTGTAGTGGTGGGTACTGGCTTTGCTTCGACTTTTTTTCTTCATAAGTATTTAAAACTTACAAAAAAACCATTAAAAATATTAGTCTTAGAAAAAGGCCAACGGCATAATCTTCAGTGGAAATTAGATAATCGATCGAAAATTCAACCTTATGGCATAGTTTCTGACATAGAATATAGGGATACTTTTCTTAATAATAATTCAGAAAAAGATTGGGTTTGCAATCTATCGTTTGGAGGAGGTTCTAATTGTTGGTGGGCCTGTGCCCCGAGATTTTTACCCAGTGATTTTAGACTAAGAACACTCTATGGAATTGGTCGAGATTGGCCAATAAGTTATGACGATTTAGAAAGATATTATTGTGAAGCTGAAGAGATAATGAATATCTCTGGTCCAAATGATCATATCGCAAAAAGATCTAGAAACTTTCCGCAATCAGCGCATACTTTTAATAATGCAGATCTAATTTTTTAAAAAAGCATATCCAGATCAGTACTTTAATCAACCTACAGCAAGGGCTAGCCAGGCAACTGCAAAGCGCAGCAAATGTTGTGCAACAGGGGTTTGTTATCTCTGTCCTGTGAATGCAAAATTCACTATTGAAAATGAAATGCAAGATCTTTTCTCAGACCCCCAAGTAACTTTATCTCTAGGCTCAGAAGTAAAAGCTCTTTCCTTAAACAATGCTAATGTATCTGAAGTTTTATATGAACATGAAGGCAAAGAATTAAAAGCTTTCTGTGATCTATGTGTATTAGGTGCGAATCCGATCTTTAATACTGCAATTCTGCTTCGCTCCGGTTTTATAGATTCCGAATTAGGAAAAGGAATTTCAGAGCAACTGTCTTTGATGGTTAAAGTTCACCTTAAAGGCCTTAAGAATTTTAATGGCAGTACTTCAGTTACTGCTAATGGATATATGCTTTATGACACTGAGAGAAGGAGAGAAGCTGGGGCATGCCTAATTGAATCTTCAAATATTCCAGTGCTAAGATTTGAAAAGGGTAGACATGATGAAGTGGCAGTATTTAAGTTGTTAGTTGAGGATCTGCCTTTAAAAGAAAATTTTATAAAATTGAATACTAATTCAGATAAACCCGAAATTGTTTTTAAAGATTTTTCCGAATACGGAAAAGCTGGATTGAAAAAAGCCCAAGAAAATATCGAGAAGATCTTATCTCCTTTACCTATTGAAAAAATTGAATTTGCTCTACAAACTGGAAGATCTCAAGCCCATTTAATTGGATCTACCATTATGGGCAGTGATGCAAAATTAAGTATTGTGGATCCTGACTTAGTTCATCATAAAGCTAGAAATCTTTTAGTTTTAGGTAGTGGAGCTTTCCCCACAATGTCACCGTCTAATCCAACCCTTACTATTTGTGCTCTTTCCCTTAGAGCAGCCGAGAGGCTAGGTATATGACAAATATTACTCGACGAAACATTCTGCGCGGATTTGTATTTGTTGGAAGTGTCATCTTAGCTGGTAAGTATTTTTATAAAGTCGTTAAATGGAAAGATAAAGAAAGAATGATTGCAGATATTCTTCATTTACGACTTCACTACTTAAAAATAGATTCTGTTTCGATCGCTGCCTTTGCCAAGGACTTCGTTGAAAAGTTTGGATCAAAGCAGGCCAAAAGCTTTACTACTTCTCGCTACGGATTTCTACCATTTGGAAATGATTACGAATCATCTCAAGAATTTTATGACTTTATAGCTCAAACTTTTCTTCAGTCTTCAAATATTTGGCAAAAACCCTTTGATGATTCAAAGGAAGTAAGATTTATAAAAATATATGATCCGTTTGCGAGTCCTTGTGGCAATGTTTTTTCCTAATATTAGTTTTATTTTTAAAGTCTCAGAGACTTTGGGATAATCTGAGATATAGGCAGTGTAAATTTATTCAATTATTTCAAATACTTTGATAGATGTTTATAACTAGGCTATAACTTGGTTAAAATAAGTCCATAAAGAACATTCCGAAAGAAAATATTTTTTGGACTTACGATCCCCCGCAGGGATGATAAATAGTTATCCCAATAAAATGTTTTAAGTAAACCGAAGGTTTTCATCAGAAAAGTATTCGGAAATTACTTATTGGGACAACTATAGTATTTTAAGAACCTCATAATGAAAATAGCAATCGCTCAGATCGGAACTAATCCGGGAAAAATCGAGCAAAATACAAATAAAATTCTACAGTGGATCGATCGCGCCAAAGATGAAGGTGCGGAGATGGTAATCTTTCCAGAGCTTACAATTCCTGGTTATGCCTCTATGGATCTTTTTCTTAGAGATTCATATGTAGAAGAAAATATCCAGGCTCTTAAGAAAATTGTAAAACATTGCCAAGGTATTAAGGTATTTGTTGGTTTTGTTGATGTTGATAGGACTCGTATTCGTCCCGATAAAAAACTTCATCGGTATAATTCTTCTGCATACATTGAAAATGGGAAAATCATTGCCTTACGAGATAAGACCCTTATTCCCGAATATGATGTATTTATGGAAAAGCGGTATTTCTCGACTGCGCGACAAAGGGATCTAATTCCAATTGGAGATTTCAAAGTAGGCCTGCAAATTTGTGAAGATATTTATACTTGGGGCTATCCCGTAAATGTTACTCAGGAATATGCCGAAAGGGGCATGAACATTATTATCAATATGTCAGCCTCTCCATTCTCAATTGGAAAAAGAAAAACTAGGATTGAGTGGATTAAAGCGGCAACCCAATTTGCCAAAGTTCCAGTTATTTATGCCAACACAGTCGGGTCTTATGATGGCTTTGAAGGCCAAGTTGTTTTTGATGGTAGGAGTCAGGTCTATAATGAGAATGGAAATCTCATTGCGCAAGGCAAAGCATTTCAAGAAGATCTTATAATTTTTGAATTATCCATTAAATCTGATCCTGAAAAAGATAAAGTTCTTGTTCATTACAAAGATGACGACACTCGTGATGTTTGCGATGCACTAACATTAGGACTCTGTGAATATGCTCTGCGAACTGGATTTAAGAAAGCAATCTTAGGAATTAGTGGTGGCTTGGATTCTGCTGTCGTTGCATGTTTAGCGGTAGATGTTTTTGGTCCAGAGAATGTTACACTTTTATCTCTGCCAACTGAATTTTCGAGCAGTGAGACAAAAAATGATGCACAATTGATTTCAAAGAATTTAAATGTAACTTTTAGTGAAATTTCAATACAAAAAATCTTTGAAGAATATAAAAATACATTAAGTGCAGATTTCAAAAATTTCCCTGAAATTCAAAGCGACACAACTTTTGAAAACATTCAGTCTCGAATACGCGGAGCAACCTTAATGGCTTTTGCTAACAGAAATGGTGCCATTTTGCTTAATACAGGGAACAAAACCGAACTTGCTTTAGGATACTGTACTCTCTACGGTGATATGAATGGTGGCATTTCTGTTCTGGGAGATATAAGTAAGGCTCGTGTTTATGAATTAGCACACTATCTTAATAGAAAGTCGCAACGCATTCCAACTAGTATTATTGAAAGAACTCCAACTGCGGAGTTAAAACCAAATCAGACAGACGAACAAGGATTGGGTGCTGCATATTCCGTTCTTTCACCATTAACCGAAGAGCTGGTTGAGACAGATTACGATTACGATACTTTGATAACAAAATATCCAAAAAATATTGTTGATTCTCTTATACTTCGAATAAAAATTAATGAATTTAAACGTCGCCAAGCTCCTCCAGCTATTCGTGTAACGGAAAAAGCTTTTGGCATAGGTCGCCGCATTCCCATAGCTTACTGATGGTGCAAAATTGAGCCAGTTAAAAAAAATCTTCATTACAGCCATTGAAAAACGTAAAAATGCGTTAACGAAATTTGATTGTTTGAGAATTTTAGATGGAGCTGGAGATGGCGCACCTGGAATAATTATTGAAAAGTTTGGCAAAATTGCCATTGCTCATCTTTTTGAGGAACAAGGAAATTGGGAAATAGTTGATTTAAAAGAATTAACCTGGAGTCAAGCAAAGATTGAATCAGTCTATGTCAGAGTTCGCACTAAATCTAAAATTACTGAACTTGAAACTGAAGCAAGTTTAATTTTCGGAGAACCCGTACAGGAAATTATTATCAATGAACAAGGTTTAGAATTATTCATTCGTCCGGAACGTGTTACTAATGGTGGCCTTTTTATAGATACAAGAGAAGTTAGAAAGTTTATTTTTGAAAACTCAAAAGATAAAAAAGTTTTAAATACATTTTGTTATACAGGATCATTAGGC
>JAWXBT010000082.1:0-11861 GCA_034440315.1 bacterium | reverse complement strand
GTATATAATTACTGAATAATCGAGGGGTTAGCAAGATAGCGATCGTGTCAAATTATTAGATAATTATTATCTAATTCAACTCAATGAATTAGGCAGTTACTTCAATCCAATTATTTTGAACGTACCAAGAAGCAAGGTATTCAACTTCTTCTTCAAAGGTTCTGCTCGGTTTAAAATCCAATATAAGATTAGATTTTCTTACGTCAAAAATTCTATTCTTAGTATAAAAATCAACCCTTCTTCTATGAAGAGGTGGTTCCATGCCCAAGGGGAGACAAATAAGTTCACAAATGGCACCAGCTATCCAAATCGGAAGTACTGGCACTTTTAGAAATGGTGGTTTTTTCCCAAAGAATTTGCAGATTCTTTCATAGACATAGCTCATAGTAACTGGGCGATCGCCTGCAATGATAAAAGTATTACCCATGGCTTCATTTTTTTCCCCTACTAAACGAAAGGCTCTTACTAGATCGTCGATCATAATCCAGTGAGTCCATGTTTTGCCATTTCCAATAATTGGCAGAATCCCTAGACCAATTCCTTTAAATAGTTTGAATATTCTTTTGTCGCCTGGTCCCCAGATCATCGCTGGTCGTACTATGGCAGCTTTTATTTTGCCCCTTTCAATAGCTTTGTTTATAAGATCCTCTGCTTGGCATTTGCTTATTTGATATACATCTCTTGGTGCAAAAGCAGTTTCTTCGTTTGCAGGGGGATTCTTAACATGTCCATGAACTCCTGTCGTACTACAATGAATAACCTTTTCAATACCGAGCTCTTCTGCAATTTCAATTATATTTTGAGTGCCTTTAGTGTTGACATCGAAGTAGTAAGAATCGGGATGTTTTGCTTCTCTAAAAACTGCAGCAATATGATAGATTGTATCGATGCCTTGGGCGGCCTTTCGAATTGATTCTTTATCAGTAACATCACCTTTGTGAAGATCGATTTTTATACCATTGAGAGATGATAAATTACTAGTAGCTCTATGAAGTGCCCTTACATTATATCCATGAGAATATAGTTCAGCACAAAGATTTGATCCTACAAAGCCAGAAGCTCCGGTTACAAGAACATTTTTCATATGCCAATAAGGTATGTTAAGCGTGAAAATCAATCAAGCTACCGCTAAAAGCGTAGCTTTTGATATTGATTGAAGATTTTCGATTTGTGCTAATGCGTCACTTGATGTTCTTGAGCTAAGCAGAAAATTCTTTAAATTATTTGCTATTTTTTCAGCATCTCCAACATCAAATGCTTTTTGCGAAATCTCCAGAAAAGAGGTTCCTACAGCTCTTACAATTTCTAAATTTGAACGAACATTTTCAAGGCCATCTCTGACAGCTGATAGATTGTTGCTAATTTGATTTTTAATTGCTTTGAGATCTTCTTTTACTTTAAACGCATTTGATCTTCTTTTTAAAGAGTAATCAAAAACTTTTTGGACTGTATCTGGTGGAGTGATTACATCAGTAACATTTTGAGTATTTGTTTTAAATTCATAAACTTGATTGAGAGAATTTTGCTCAGTCAGTATTCCTGATACAACAACTTTTGCATTTCCATATTGATCGTTACTAACGCTAAGTTTCGAATAGCTATTTAAAGTGGATCCATCAAAAACTAAAGAAGAGCTTACTGCTGCTCCATCAGTAATGTCAGCTAATCGAATATCTTTTGTGTCAGTTGTAGAATAAACTAAATGACCATATTCACTGGCAGAGAATTGTGAAGAGGTTGCTCCACCTGTGAAAACTTGCTCTGCCAGTCCACCGTGTTTTTGTCTAAAAACGATATTTGTTACAGGAGCAACGGTGACAACTGAATTTGATATTGTAAATCCCAATTGAGAACGTCGGGTATTAATATTTGCACGATCTTCTGAATCACTAATTAAATCATAAATAACATAGCCTCGAAGCTGTTGATTGTCAGAAGTGAATCTTCCAGTTCCATCATATGCAGCCGTAGAACCATCTTCACTAATTCTTACTGCATTTGAAATATTTCCTCCCGCAATTAAACTACTGATCTGTGTTAGGGTGCCACCAGTTGAGAATCCAAGATCAGCTGGATCGTTATGAATTCTGAAAACTTCATCAGATGCATCACTGTTAATGCCGGTTAAATCTCCGTTACTCACAAAGACTACTTCGGATCCATCACTTGAAATGTCTCCAGATTCAATATTAACTGACGAGGTGAACTCAGTATATTGATGAATGACACTTCCATTATTATTAACCAGAAATAACTGATTTACACCAGCAGCGTTTGTGCCTAGAAAATCTTGGTTTGATTTTATTAATGAATATCCCGTAGTTTCACTAGTGGAAAGCAATGTTACATCTGAATTTACGGAAACGATACTTTGGCTATCTCCCAGGGTACTTACAATAACAGCATTATCGTTGCCAGCATTTTGATTTGTTGGATCTTGGTCGTCGATAAAGACTGTATTTACACTGCTAGTAAAAACTGCCGTAGGTGAAGTACCCGCAGTATTATTAGAAATCATTGTGCGGGTATAATTTTCTACAGGTGTAGGTGGTTGAACTGCATTAGGGATGGGGGGAGTTTTCCCTTTGATTTGTTGACTTGCAAGCGTATCTTCCTCAGTTGGAATTATAAATTCCTTAAAAATTTTTGCTAAGGAAGCAGATTGTTCAGTCGTTAGGCCTGCAAGTTCAAAAACAGCCGAGATGCCTTCGGTACTTAGAAGATCCGTACCGTCTATATTTGCATCTTCTACAAGTTTATTAAATTCAGTTCCCAGTTTTTTAAATTCTCGATCAAGTTGAGCTCTCTTTGAGTCTGAAGTATCGTGTTTTGTAGATTTATCTGCGAGCACTAGAGCTTTATCGATAATTTCTTCTAATTTAAGCAAGGTGTTTTCTGAAACATGTAAATATCCACCGACCGAGTTAATGCGATCAAGTGCCTCAGCAAAAGTATTGGCAGTGGATCTTAGTCTATTCGCACTATCAGAACTTTGTGACTTATTGGTGCCAGCTTTAAAAACACTTGCTCGTGAAGATGAGTTTGTTTGAATCCCAGTCAGAGAGGTAATGAAATTGCCATTTATACTACTAATGCTCAACCAGCATCCTTACTGCTAATGCCTAATTTAATAGATGGCAGACTCCATCTTATGTATTATAAATCGTTAAACTATGTGAAAAATTTATAAATTGTGGCTTAAATCAATTGATTTTTTTATAATGACGTTAAATTGATAAGCAAATTAGCCTAATGATAATTAGTAGACACGAATTTACCCTAATAATCCTTCTTATCTTGCTGCCAAATGTTTCAATCATGGCACAAGAAGAGCTAGCACCTTGGGAGACTGTTGTGGTTGTTCCGAAATCTCAAAAAACACCTACTCGTTCAAAAGATGTCAAAGTTGAGTATTCGAAAATAGAAAAAGTAACAGTTTATATCAAATCTTTTTGTAGTGATTGCAATAAAGTTACTGATTTTCTCAAAGATCGCGGTGTGAAATTTGAGAAACAATATGGTTTGTTAACACTTTCTGGAGTTCCTGGGATAGTTTTAAGTAGAGAAAAACCTCCTATAACTATAATTGAATATACAGATGGTACAAAAAGAAAGCTTGTTGGATTTGATGCCGCAGTTTTAAATACCTTCTTTACAGGTGCTAGCGGCGATGCATCCTTTCCAAAAGATGACTTCTCTATTTCTGATTTTGATCTAAGAGGAACAAAAGAGAATAAACCTCAAGATTCGTTCGATCTACGATAGGTTATTTTAGATTTTTACAATCCATTCTTTAAGAGATTTCATTCC
The DNA here is from genome assembly GCA_034440315.1 of bacterium. Classification (GTDB taxonomy): domain Bacteria; phylum Bdellovibrionota_C; class UBA2361; order UBA2361; family J135; genus JAWXBT01. The sequence continues at coordinate 8,051 of JAWXBT010000082.1, read as the reverse complement.
CTGAATTCCAATTTTATGACTAACGTTGTCTGTAACGTATGTAACATTGTAGCCATTTTGTTCAAGATAAAGTTTTCCATCTGTTGATTTAGTCAAAGGTACAACCTCATCATTCAAACCATGAGCCATGAAAATTTGTGGTTTGTGTAATGTATTTATGACGGAGTCCATCTTAATTACAAAACCTGCAAGTATTGCAATTCCAGAGAATGATGCAGGATTAGATTGAGATAACATAGATAACAGGGCTCCTCCTTGAGAGAATCCTAAAGCAATTATTAATCTTGGTTCAAGCATGTAAAAATCAACAGAACTAATGATAAAATTCATAAGTAATTCTTGAGCATTGATCGCCTGATGTTTTGAATAGCCTTCTGTTACCGGCCACCAACTATGTCCTCCGATTGGATCAGAAATTGGTGCTTGGGGAGCAATTATTGAGAATTCTTCAGGTATACATCTTCTAAAAGTCCACATAACATCACAGTTCCCTGCTCGACCATGAACAAGAAAAACTAGCGGTGCAGATTTATTTTTAGAAAATTGGTATTTATGGAGTAGTCCTAACTTGGATGCAGCTTCCGATTCTGAAGTTAATATCATTTAGAAATACTAGTTTAACGAATCAAATTCAGAAATACTGACTTTTGATATTTCGGATTTGATATCTCTCGAAAGTAAGCCTATTGATTCTAATACAGAATTTGAATCAACTCCTAGGTAGTTACATATTGAGAGAAAGGAGAAAGGATATGTCTCGTCCAAATTTTGAAAGTATTCAAAGGCAAGTTTTTGAACTTTTCCTTTTTTGCGAATATCATGCATCGCAGTAATTAGCATGGCCCGTAATAGATTTCTCTCGGGGTTTGCTGCATCCCAAGGGATCATATCCTCAAAAGCTGTGAAAATTGCAACATGTCTATCACTACGAGCCATAAAACCCTAGAAAATTCCTAAGTTGAATCAATAACCTATCTTTTATCTATCGTCCTAAAGGAGCAGTTCCTTAACGAGTGCGCTTTAACTTCTTATAAGTAAGATGCAAGTTCATGTTAGAGAGTACTGGTAATAAATTTGTTTTTTTTTGTAAATTTTTGGAACTTATTTAGACACAAGACAGAAGGATCGAGAATCTTAGTGTGCCGTTTCAGAAGAATCTGGTGGTTTGATTTGCGAAAAATCCTTACTATCTTTTGCTTCAATTTCAATATCAGTTAAATTAGTTGGTTTAATTCCATCGATAAGATTTCTACAAATTTGTGCTAATTCTTGAAGTGGTACTGGTTTTACTAAACATCTATCAATTCCATCTTTTAGATATTTTTTAATGTCACTCACAAATGCTCGACTTGTTAGTAAAACTACTGGCATGCTTGAAGAGACAGAATTCTTCCTTATAAAATCAACGACATTCTCTTTTGGATCGTCAGTGATGTTATTATCAATTACAACAATCGAAACTTTTTTCTCTGAAAGTACTGTTTGAGCATCCATTTTTGTTGATACTCCAGCGACATTAAAACCTAACTTATAGAGATATTTACTTAACATATCTCTTTCACCCGGATCCTTCTCAAGTAATAGGATTAAATCCCCTTTACCCTCTATTTGAATTTTTTCTTCTTTAGTTTCTTCGATGATCTTTGTAACTTCAATTGCAGGAAAATCTAACCAAAACTGACTGCCTTTACCAGGAATAGAACTAAAATCGATTTTTCCTGAATTCACTTCAGCTAATCTTTTGGTAAGTGGCATACCTAGGCCTGTTCCCACCTGTGTCATTGAGTAGCTATTTTCGATTCTTTCAAAAGGAGCAAATACTTTTGATCTATCCTCTTCTGCAATTCCAATTCCACTGTCTTTGACATTAATTTTGACTCTGTTTCCGGGAGTTCTTTCTGCCCAAACATCAATAACTCCCCCTTCTGGAGTATATTTAACAGCATTAGTTAAAAGATTGATTAACATCTGTCTTAGATGTCGCTTGTCACACATTAAAGCAAGTGCTTCTTCTGATTTTATATAGTTAAGTTTATGTCCTTTTTCAATCGCCTGGCTTCTAATTATTGTAGAAATATCCTTCAAGATTGTGTCTAAAACAATTTCGATTTTCTTTGGGTACAGTTTGCCAGATTCTACTTTTGAATAGTCGAGAACATCATTAATTAACTCCAAAAGATGTTTGCCATTGGATTGAATCATACCAAGAGTTCTAGTTTGCTCTTCACTTACAGAACCACAAATCCCTTCTAAAATTAGTTCAACAGCATTTAGCATTATTCCTAGTGGCCCTCTAATTTCATGGCTAAGATTCGCTAAGAATCCTGTGCGAGCTTTGGTAGACTCATCTGAGGACTGATTCATTTTTAAAAGTTGCTTACTGTATTCTGCATTAACTAATGCCAAACCGGCTTGTAATGCTAAAAGATTTGCAATTTCTCGATCTGCACTAGATGGAATAGTCCCTTTTTTAAGTGCGATTCTTAATGTTCCAAGCATAGTTCCAGCAAAAATAACTGGTTGAACAATTATATCTGGTGCCGAATCAGGCTCTTCGCTTGTTCTCATTTCTGAAAGTACAGCTTGAGAGCTATTTCTAAATGGTCGACCAAGCAAGAATGCTGAGTGGTAAAGTCCGCTATTCTCATCAAATAATGCCAATTCAGCAGAGGAGGCATTTAAAAGTTCGTAGGAACGAGAAACAATTTTCTCAAGCGCAGAAGTAAGTTCTTCTGGATTAGATACTTTTTGTTGGATTAGATTAATAGAGAGAGATTCATTTTTTCTGCGAATTTCTGAGAGTACTTCTTTTAAAAGTTGATCGAATGGTTTAAATGTTGGATCAACTCCCAGGGATCTAGCTCTTTTTGCTAGTCCATCCCGTGCATAAATTTTTGAGACAAGAAGTAAAAATACAAATGCCCAAGCTAAAAGATTTCCAGCTGACAATAATTGTGGAGTAAGCCAAGAAGAATTATCTGAGCTAATTGATAGCAACAAAAGCGGACCAACTCCAACTGCAATAATAAGTGCAGTTAGAAGTCCATATATAGACTTACCGAATCTCATACAAAATTTAGGTATGCAGTCCTCTCTCCTCTGAGCGGAATACACATAAAAGTATTCTTTAGTTACTTCGGCACGTTAGAATAAAAATATGAGTCAAATTCGAGGCTTTGTATGTAAATAAAGATAATATGTTTCAGTACCTTAGGCTATTCCCACTCAATAGTGGCAGGAGGTTTGCTTGAAATATCAAAGGCAACTCTATTTACCCCCCTAACTTCATTTATAATTCTAGCACTGGCTTTTCGTAGTAATGCTTCAGGTAAATAGCTCCAATTAGCTGTCATCCCATCTTCAGAAGTTACAGCTCTAAGTGCGATTACTTCTTCGTAAGTTCTGCCATCTCCCATAACGCCAACACTCTTGATTGGAAGAAGGACTGCAAATGCTTGCCAAAGATCTAGGTAAATGCCAGCAGCTCGTATTTCATCAATAAATATTTGATCTGCTTCACGTAGGATTTCTAGACGTTCATCAGTAATTTCACCGAGAATTCTTACCGCTAGACCAGGTCCAGGAAATGGATGTCGAGTTATGATATCTTCTGCTATCGATAACTCACGACCGATAGCTCTGACTTCATCTTTAAAAAGTTCTCTAAATGGTTCAATTAATTTCAGATTCATTTTTTCAGGCAGGCCACCAACATTGTGATGAGTTTTAATAGTTGAAGATGGTCCGCCAATCGAAACACTTTCTATAACATCAGGATACAAAGTTCCCTGAACAAGATGAGAAACATTCTTTATTTTCTTTGCCTCCACATCGAAAACTTCAATAAACACACGACCAATAATTTTGCGTTTCTGCTCCGGATCCGTAACCCCAGCTAATTCTTTTAGAAACTTACTTGAAGCATCAACTAATGTAAGGTTCAATCCTAGACCGCCTTTTACGCTTCCAAGCCTCTCCATTATCTGTTTAGCTTCGTTCTTACGCATCAATCCATTGTCCACTAAAACACAATGAAGACGAGTACCAATTGCTTTGTTAACTAAAACTGCAGCCACAGTAGAATCAACACCGCCACTTAAGCCACAGATCACATTAGAAGAAGGTGCGAGTTCAGAAATTCGAAAAATTTCTTTTTCAATAAAATTTCCAGAATTCCAATTGCCTTTACAGCCAGAAATTTTAAAAACAAAATTTCTAATGATATCTCGACCTCTTACTGTATGAACAACTTCAGGATGAAATTGAATGCCATAAATTTTCTTAGATACATTTGCAAAAGCACATATTGGCGCGCCAGGACTGGAGGCAAGCCCCTCAAAGCCATTAGGCATTTTTACAACATGATCACCATGACTCATCCAAACAAGGCTTTTTTCTCTTTTTTGAAAGTTCTCAAAAATTCCAATATTATTATCAATAATAATTTCAGCAGGTCCAAATTCGCGACTCTCTCCACTCTCAACATTACCTCCCAGAACATGAGCAGCTAATTGCATGCCATAACAAATGCCAAGTATGGGAATTCCTAATTCGAAGAGCCGTTTTTCAACTAACGGAGCATCCTTAGCGGAAACATATGAAGGTCCACCTGAAAGAATAATGGCAGAAGGTCGTATCTTCTCTATCTCTGATATAGAAGTGTTAAAAGGCCTTATCTCACTAAAGACACCACACTCTCTAATCCTTCTTGCGATTAATTGTGTGTATTGAGCACCAAAATCTAGAACTAATACTGACTCTTGCATGGGTAGGAATAGTGTTAATAAATTGGCTGAATAATACCGATTGTTTAGTTGTTTGTACAATATCGAGAAGACTATTTGTATTTGGGCGCATTATTTCATGAAAATCTGTTTAAATAAAAGCTGGCTCATTTTTTGTATAGCAATGTGCTTGTCACTAAGACCAAATGTTTGCTTATCAGAAAATAAATCATTTTTGGGGTTCTTTAAAACGGGACAAAACGTTTATCAGTCATTGATAGCTCAAATAGTCATAGCAAATAGTGGTGTCTTTATCACTGCACAGAAAACTGCTGAGGGCATTCCACCGATGGCTTATGATCCAAGAAATCTAGATTTAAAAAACACCTATAGTATTTTCATAGGTTTTAAAAATGGAAGATATTCAGATATTACCAGCTCCTCGGGGAAAAAATGGAATTTGAGAGGAGGTTTTTCGTTGCAATTTGAAGAATTAGGAATATCTATTTTTATTGACTCTGCACGTGAATTTTTGGGAGTAATTAAGACACAAAGTGACAAAAAACAAAGAACACTGTTTGCCATAGTTGGTAATAAAGCAATTGGGACTATTTCTGATTCAAGTATTGTATCGCTTCTAATACAGGAGGAAATTATGAAACCGTTTGGCATTGCCATCCTCAAACTCTCTGGTGAGATTAGGGTAAACGGAAAACCGGTCTCGATGAATGACTCACTCGGTTTAAGACTTGAGTCTCAAGTAAATCCATGTAGAAGAGGGAATTATAAATTTATTTCAGAGATTGATTTTCAAAATATCAAAAGCAGCTCTGATAAAGAGAATGCCAAGGCTACCTTATCAAAGGCACTAGATAAGAATACTAACCCAATAAAATCAATCATAACAGTCAAAGAAGACGGTAAGGAAATTATTGGATTTAATCCAAATACTTATTCGATTGTAAGGGTTGATTTAAAAGGTTCCATTTGTATGTTTTCTATAGAACCACTTGGTCGTTAAACTAAGACCATCCTTAAAAGGCACTGCAACCTTAAAATCAAGATCCTTAACTATCTTTTCGATTGAGGCTTGAGAATGTTTTACATCCCCTTCTCTTGCTTCACCTAAAATAGGAGTAGATTGCTCTAAAGAAATTTTCAATCCTTAAGATTTTAATAATTCAATGATTAAATTATGTAGTGTCAGTAAACTAGTAGTATTACCCTCTCCAACATTGAAGGTGGAATGTGATTCGACTTTATTTAGGGCAGCCAAAATATTTGCTACAACAACATTTGCTACAAAGCAGAAATCTCGACTTGTTGTCCCGTCACCATGAATTAAGCAAGGGTTGCCGGAAATTACTTGATTGATCCATTTGGGAATAACGGCAGCATAAGCACCTTCTGGATTTTGTCTTGGTCCAAATACGTTAAAATATCTGAGCCCAATAGAATTGATACCGTATTGATTAGACCATAGATTTGCATATTGTTCGTTCAGTTGTTTCGATAAAGCGTATGGACTCAAAGGATTTCCAATTTTATTTTCTATTTTTGGAAGTTCTGTATTATCCCCGTATACAGAGCTTGAAGATGCATAGACTAATTTTTTAACACTTGAATCCCTTAGGATCTCTAGAATATTTAGAAAACCGGTTACGTTATTGTCATGAAAAAGACTTGGCTCCTTCATTGAGCGGGGCACAGAGCCCAGGGCAGCTTGGTGTAAACAATATTCAATTCCAGAGAAACAACTTCTAAGAGAATCTTTATTTCGAATATCAGCTTCATAAAAAGTAAAGTTCTTCCAATCTAATTCAGAAAGACTACTTTTAATTTCTTTGAGATTCTCCTTTGAACCAGAAGAAAAATTATCTATACCAACAACAGATTGTCCCGAGCTAAGTAAAGCTTCAACTAAGTGCGATCCTATAAAACCACTGGCACCAGTTACTAACCATTTTAAAGATTTGCCGTTAAAAATAGGATCAAGGATTGCTTTATAGAATGAAGAGCTCAATCTAAAGACTCCAATAATTTAGGTTTTTTGGAATAGATTGAGGATCTAAGGCAGATTTAACATCTATCAAAACTCCTTGTGTTTTTAGCATTCCTGTAATTTTTTCCAAAGACCATTCTTTATAATAATCATGAGATACAGCTAATATTAAAATATCTAGATCTTCAAAATCTGAAATATCAGATATGTGCATTCCATACTCTTCAACGGCCTCATCCTCAATTGCGAGTGGATCATGAACAAATGTTTTAACACCAAATTCTGCAAGTTCTCGTATAATATCTGGAACACGACTGTTTCGAACATCAGAAACATTTTCTTTGAATGTTAATCCTAGAATTCCGGCCTTCATTCCTTGGCCTACATAACCTGAATTTACTCGCATTTTTATAGCTTTTCTAGCAATAAATTTACCCATACCGTCGTTGATTTTTCTACCAGCCAGAATAACCTGAGGACTGTATCCAAGTTGCTCTGCTTTGGTTGTCAAATAATATGGATCTACTCCGATACAATGACCGCCAACAAGACCAGGTGTAAATTTTAAAAAATTCCATTTTGTTGATGCTGCAGCTAAAACATCCATAGTTGAGATGTTCATCTTTTCAAAGATGATAGAAAGTTCATTCATTAGAGCAATATTTAGATCCCGTTGAGTATTCTCTATAACTTTTGCAGCCTCAGCAACTTTTATACTGCTGGCCTTGAAGACTCCAGCATTGGTAATTTTTGAATAAACTTCAGATACTAATTCTAATGTTTCGAGATCCTGACCCGATACTACCTTTACAATTTTATCTATTGCATGTTCTTTATCACCTGGATTTATTCTTTCGGGTGAATATCCCAGCTTGAAATCTGTTCCTGAATTTAATCCTGAAATACGTTCAATCGTTGGCCCACAGATCTCTTCGGTAACACCAGGATATACAGTTGATTCATAAACAATCGTGGAACCTTTTGATATAATTTTTGCAACAAGTTCACTTGCTGAAATCAAGGGCGATAAGTCAGGTCGACGATCGATATCGACGGGAGTTGGTACGCAGATAACAATAAAATTACATCCTTTAAGATCCAGGTAATCAGAGGAGATTCTCAAAGAAGTTTTAGTTAAAATCTCTTTTGGGATTTCGTTTGTACGGTCAAGTCCTGCTTTAAGAGATAAGATTTTATCTTCGTTTTTGTCATATCCGATAGTTCCAGGAAATTCTTTTGCGAAGGCAAGAGCTACTGGTAGGCCAACATATCCAAGTCCAATAACACCAATTTTTATATTATCTCTCATTTGATGTGAAAACAGT
>JAWXBT010000081.1:0-3999 GCA_034440315.1 bacterium | reverse complement strand
CAACAGGAGAAACAGTTCGCAAACGCACAATTCGTGAATCAGATTTATCTGATCAAATCGAAGAAAAGTTAGGAGATATTAAAGAGGCCTTTGCTGAAAAAGGATCTTGGCTTAAAGAGAATTTTCAAAAATTAAAAAAACATCTTAAAAAAGATTCTGATATTAAAGTATCAATTGTTGAAGTTTCAATCTCAATTGAAGATGCCATAAAAGGTGTTAAGAAAAAAATTGAAATTGTTGAGCCAGAGGGTTCTAGAAAAGTTTCTGTAGTAATTTCATCAGGAGTACGGGATGGCAGCGTCATTAGGTTAAGAAATAAAAATGATAGAAACGAAGACTTAGTCTTAATTATTCGACTGGCTTCACATCCATATCTAACAATAAAATCTAAAGGTCTAATAATGGAAATCCCCATTACTATTAACGAGGCAGTAGCTGGTGCTCAGATTAAAGTTCCTGGAATTGATGATGCGATTCTTTTAAAAGTACAACCTGGTACTCAAAGTGGCACTGAACTTAGAATAAAAGAGCAGGGAATTTTAGGTAAAGACGGTAAAAAAGGAGACCTCTTTGTAAGATTTTTAATTATGGCTCCCCCCGAGCCAAATGCAGCTCTTCTGAAAGAAAAAACTTCTGAAATTCAAAAATATTACGAGCAAGATATACGAGCGGATCTACCTGAGACTATTGTTTAATTACGGTATAAAAATCTAAATGATCCGAAATCTTTCTCTGACTTTACTTTCACAAGCATCCGGATTTTTGGCAGGTGTCTCTACGGGATTCTTATTCTCGGCAGGAGCTAATCTTTATCCGCTTATTGTCCTGACACTGCATGCAAGTATTGCAGGACTAATCGCAAAATTTTTACGGCTTTCCAATCCCTGGATCGCCCTTAATTTGATTCTGCCAATTGGCCTTCTCTTGGCAACTTTTCTCTCTTTATCCTATACCCTACTCACACTTCTGACTCTCTTTGTACTTCTTCTTTATATCCCAACTTTTTTTTATGGCGTGCCCTACTACCCAACTCATCCTAAAGCTTATCAAGAAATCTTAAAATTATTACCGGAAGATTCAAGCGATCATTTTTTGGATTTAGGTTCTGGTTTTGGAGCTTTATTAAAATTCTTAGCAGTACGCCGTCCAAATATGACCTTTATTGGTGTCGAGGTAAGTCCCCTAGCCTGGTTTGTTTCAAAGATTACTCTTTTGCCCCATTCAAATATTAAGATTCAGTTCAAAGATTTTTGGCAAGTAGATCTCAGTGGCTTTAAATATGTTTATGCTTTCCTAGCTCCCGGGCCCATGCCAAGACTTTGGCAAAAAGCAAAAGCTGAACTTAGTTCTGGTACAATTTTTATTACAAATACATTTGAAGTAGATTACAAACCAAGCCAAGAGATCCAAATAGATGATCTAAAACAGACATCTTTGAAAGTTTTTGTAATGTAAAGTACTTTTCAAAAGTCTTTGCCAAATAAAATGAGGTAAAGCTTTTAGAAAAAACTTTAGCCAGCGCATAAAATCAAGAATGGGCTTGGGCGAGCGAAGGTAGATCTATGAAAACTTAAGATCTCGCACTAATAGCACCACGTGCAGCTTCTCGTGATCTGCTCCACCGATCAAATGCGATCACAATTGGACTAGCAATAAAGATAGTCGAGTAGCCGCCAGTAATAATACCAACAACCATGTAAAAGCTTAAATCGGAAATAGACCCACCACCATAGATTAGAAGTGCAAGAGCTGAAAATAAGGTAAGCAGTCCTGTTATCATTGTACGAGAGAACGTAATATTAATACATTTGTTGATCAGTGGAACAATTTCAAATTTCTTGGTTTTTAAGATTTCTTCTCTAACTCTATCAAAGATTACAATTGTATCGTTAACTGAATAACCAACTATAGCGAGAGTTGCTGCCAATGTTGAAGCATTAATCTCACGACCAGCAAGAAGGTAAATTCCAGTACATACAAAAACGTCATGAATAAGTGATCCTAGGGCACCAACAGCAAAGGCAAACTCAAAACGAACTGAAACATAGATCATAATGCCGATTAGGCCAAAGATAATTGCAATCAGCGCTTTGGCTCTCAGCTCCTCTCCAATTGTTGGCCCGACAACATCTGTTCTTTCAATTGAAACTTTATCTGCAAACTTAGCTTTTAATGCGGCAAGAATTGAATTCTTTGTTGTATCTTCAGAACCGCTAACCTTAATGGAATATTCCTGGCTTCCAGCTTCAAAAGACTGGACGGTAGCATCCTTAACTCCTCCAGCTTCTAATGCTTCGCGCACTATCTGACTTTCAGTATTTTCAGATAATTTGATTACTATTTCAGTACCACCTTTGTAATCTATACCGTATTTGCTATCGCCTTTAGAAACCCAAAGGTAAACAGTCATAATTGAGATCGCAATTGAAAGTGCAATTGCGTATTTTGATTTTCCAATAAAATCAAAATTTGTATTTTCAGGAAATAGTTTCATTGTCATATAGAGATCTCCTTACCAGAAGTCTTTAGGGGCAATAAGTCAAACAATAATCTTCCAACATAAGCAGCGCAGAAAAGTGTTGTCATGACTCCTATGCTCAAAGTTACAGCAAATCCTTTTATCGATCCTGTTCCAAAATAATAAAGCAACATACCGGAAAGAAGTGTAGTTATGTTTGCATCCACAATGGCAACTAAAGCATTGGAATAACCTGCATTAACTGCAACATCCCTAGTATATCCCGCCCTTATCTCTTCTCTAATTCTCTCAAAAATAAGTACGTTGGCATCGACAGCCATACCTATAGTCAATGCTAAGCCAGCCAATCCGGGTAGAGTTAGCGTAGCTCCAAAAGCGGAGAGTAACGCCAACATAAAAAATAAGTTTAAAAATAATGTTATGATGGCAATTGCACCTGACTTTTTATAATAAACCAACATAAATATTGAAATGAATATAGAACCAGCCAAGATGGAGATAATTCCCTTTTTAATTGATTCAGCACCCAAAGTTGGCCCAACAGTTCTTTCTTCAAGTGATTTAAGTGGTGCAGGTAATGCTCCAGCCCTTAAAACCACAGCAAGTTCACGTGCCTCTTCAAAAGTAAAGCCCCCTGTAATACTCGCTCTACCACCACCGATTGCTTCATTAATTCTTGGAGAAGAATGAACAACTCCGTCTACTATAATAGAAAGATTTCGACCAACATTCGCCCCAGTGATTTGCCTAAAGAGTTTTCCTCCTTCTGAGTTTAAGCCAAGTGAGACTTCAACCTTTCCACTTAACATCTGCACTCGTGCGTCACTGACAGCATCACCGTTCATCAAAACTTCGTCCTCGACAACTACAGGAGCACCTTCTTTATCTTTAAGTGTTAAAGTAGGAACAGAACCTGCTCCAGTAGAAAGCAATCTAAATTCAAGCTTAGCAACGGATCCAACCACTCTTTTTACAGACTCAATGTCTTGTACTCCTGGCATTTGAAGAATGATTCTAGATTGTCCAGCTCTTTGAATTAGAGGCTCGGCCACACCAAATTGATCAACACGATTTCGTAATGTCTCAATTGCCTGATTAACCGCTTCTTCTTCAATCTTTCCAGCGTTCAATTCGGAGATTGAATAAAGGACTCTCGGTCTTTCACCATCCATTTTTACATCAACGAATTGCAGATCTTTAAAATTTTCACTGATTTTTGTCTTAAGGGCTTCAACTTGGCGATCACTTACAAGTGACAACTCGAGTTTAAAATCATCACTAACTTTGCTTCTTAAAACAGCAATTTTATCTTTTCTAAGTTCAGATTTGATCGAATTTGCAATTGATTGCAATCTACTTTTAACAGCTTCACTAGCTTGAACTTCATAAACTAAGTGTACTCCACCAACTAAGTCCAGACCCAGACTTATAGGCTTTGATATCCAGCCATTTTTAAAAGTCTCCTTTGAAATATTAGGAGCAAGAAAAAGTAAGGCTACTACTACAGTAATAGTAAATAT
>JAWXBT010000080.1:0-6207 GCA_034440315.1 bacterium | reverse complement strand
TATTTAGTATATATACTAAATATAACCTCTATCCGACTATACCTTACTTACGATATTTATATTAGTATATTCAAATAGATAAACTAGTTAAAAAATTTAGTTGCCTTCATTTGATATAGTATATATACTAGATCAAATAGGGGTATATGCCAAGACTTACACGCTATCAGGCTCTAGAACATGCCAGTCCAAGAATAATTGAGGTCGTTAAAGACCAAGGGGCTCGTGTGCTCCGTCTATTGGATTTAAGAATCATCTTTGATGAGCATAGATCAGGTTGGCTCTTGCCCCAAGTGACCAGGTTTAGTGATTTTAGTGATTTTTTGACAGAGAAGGGAGTCATACAAGCAGTTCCGGTTAAGCTGGGCTTAAGAGAGTCTCCACGTTTTATAATCGGTTCTGTTTCTCCAGCTGAGATAGTTATTTCATTAAGAGATCAGTCTTACCTTACTCATTATACAGCACTATACTTTCATGAATTAACCAACAACATCCCAAAAACTATCTATTCTAATTTAGAGCAAACTATCAAACCCTCATCTGGCAAAGCTTCTATGACCCAACGAACCATTGATTTAGCATTTTCACGTGCCATGCGGATGACAAACTATATTGCACAATTCAAATTGGATGGGGAGGTATTTCAAGGATACCTTTTAAATGGACAGTTTCAGAATCGACTCGGAGTAACTGAAATTGATTATGAAAAACGAAAGCTGCCAATTACGACTATGGAGAGAACACTTATTGACATAACGGTACGTCCTGCTTATGCAGGAGGGGCACAAGAGGTACTAAGCGCCTTCCTTTTTGCCCGCGAAAAGATTTCAGTAAATACCATACTTGCTACATTAAAAGGAATGAAGTTTGTCTATCCGTATCATCAGGCTATTGGTTTTTATCTTGAGCGCGCGGGATATAAAGAGTCCGTACTAAAGCTAGTCGAGACACTCCCCAAAGACTTTGATTTCTATCTAACCTATCAAATAAAGAATACAAAGTATTCGGAGAGATGGAAATTATATTACCCAGCGGAATTGGATTGAGCCAAGTGAGTATGAATTCCAGATGCAATAGTTTTGATGAATTCAAAATAAAATCTAAAGTCATGAATTTCGATTCCGGCAGGGATGGTGTTCTTTAAGGCCTGAAAAGATGCTTCGTGAATATCGAAAACCTCATCTAGTCTAATGAGATAATCTAATGAAACCTCTTTGGCATCAAACACGGGCCTAACCAAGGATAACGTTCCCTCGTTAGTAAAGTCTACATAGCTTCCATGCACCAGTGTATAGATATCAAAAAAATCTCTACTACGTGAGGACTTTTTCTTACGCCCAGGATAGTCAGGAAATTGCTGACAAATTGCTCTAAGTTTCTCTACCGCAATCAACTCAAGTGAATAGGCTTGGATCACATAGCCCTCAATTTCAAACTCGCTCTTCCCCTTAATGAATTCATATGTGCTAAAGTCAACCCTAAAAGTTCTCTGTTGATTTTCTCCAACAACTATAGCTTCAATACTTTTTCTTACTTTGCGATCCTGATACGCTTTAGCTCTTTCACTCTCCATTACTTTAAAAGTAAAAACGTATCCAATAAATCTTTTGTCTTGTTTATCTCCTAAAGTTTTTGGTTTTTGTAAAAAGCTTACATCAAATATTTCAAGTCCTTCTGCGCCAAAGACTCTTCCAAAAGCTTCACAAAGACGTCTTTCTGTCTCATCTAAACTCCAGGGGAGATCCCCGGGAAGCGAAGCATCGATATCCATGGACGTCCTATTTGCCATCTTATAGAGTAACGACAGAACATTTCCTCCCTTTAAAACAACATGATCCATAAGCTCATCGTCAGCAAAAAGCGCGATCATTGAGAGCAATCGAATTTGCTCAAAGTAATTTTTCCCAGACTTACTATTCATGGATGCCCCATCAGCCCACCAACTCCACTCCGATCGCCCGCAACCTTTTCGCCATCCGCTCGACATAACAAAACTTACACCCCGCCGACATCTTAGTGCAGCCCGTCACCGGATTCCAAGTAAGCTCTGTCCATTCAATACTCGATCGCGTTGCCACTTTAAATTTTCTTAATAAGGTTATTCGCTATCTTTACGGCTATCTCTCCGCCAGTTGGGTTCGCAGCTGCAAAACACAGGGAAAAGAAACTCGCCACTGTCACCTTCTGTTCGCTGTAAAATAAGTCCACTTCCTGCAAATGCATCGACGTATATCAGGTGAAATTTCTGCTTAAGCATCACTTTTCGATAAGCTGTAAGAAAGGAAATAACAGCTTCCAATTTAAGCGAACTCCAAACACCCCCAAACACCTGAGGTTTAGAGTGAACAGCTAGTACCTCATCATTTAAAATTGAATAATTCACGAGCACGTACTCCTAATTAAGTACATTCTAGTATATTTCTATATCAAATAATTAAAGAATACAAGCATGTTTTACAAAACATAAACCACATTAAACGGGTACGAGAAGTCCTAGAGGTGTTAGGCAATATCCAAGATGAAACCGTCCTAGCAGCGGCAATACTTCATGACACCATAGAGGACACAGACACAACCGAGCAGGAGCTTACTACCCTTTTCGGACAGGAGATTACTTCAATCGTAAAAGAGGTAACTTAGGATAAATCCAGCTCCTTTAGCGCCTACGACTACGCCAAAGATCGCTGCGCTGCAATCTCCAAAGAGGATTTAGATGGGAAGATGTATAAAATCTTCGACCAAAAATTCACCATTGGCTGATATACTACAAGTGATAAAATACATGTGGAGGAACAATTAGGATTGGTGTGAAAGGCACTAAATATGAGCTCATTAAGCTAATTTATTTAACTAATATAATCAGATCATTAGAGGATTATATTTCAATTTGATTGACATACGCTATCAAAGCAATTATAGTTGCATTATGTACAATCAAGCATTCGCCCAAAAGGTAAAAACTCTAAGAGAGGACATGCTGAAGCTGACGCAGTTGCAGCTTGCCACGCTCCTCGGCATGGGAGTTGCCACCATCAATCGCATCGAGAATGCCGGCACAACAACTGAAGCCCACCGTCAACTGATAGAGTCACTAGAAGATCAGAGTACCCTCATTCGCCTTCTTGAGGGTAAAGAAGACGACCTTGGAAAGACAACCTATTTACGACTAGTCGAACTTGCAAAATCCTCCTTGGCCAGACACTCATTACTCAAAATTAAATATCTTCAAGAACAGATCGCAGATCCACAACTCACTGGAAAAAGAAAGTTTGACCTAGATCGACTAATTCAAATGATTCTTTTCTTCACACGATACGGAGAATGGAAGACTAAACTCAACAAGCTCCTCTTCTACGCTGATTTTTTAAGCTATCATAACTTAAGTAATTCAATATCAGGCACACGATACGTTCGCGGATCTTATGGCCCAATTCCAGATCATTACCAACAATTATTTGCAGCCCTACTTGAATCTGGACAGTTACAAGCCCGTGAAGAGTTCAGTCAAGATGACAAACCAATAGAAAAGTTAATCGCTAAAGAAAATTTCGATCGCTTCATCTTCTCAAAAAAAGAGATTCAAATTCTCGAATACGTATATCAATACTTCAAAGACAAAACCGCCCGTGAGGTGGTTGATATCTCTCATGAGGAACCAGCTTTCCGTGATACTGAGGACGGTGACCCAATTTCATATTTAGCAGCCACTACTTTAAAACTGAAATTTTCTCCTCCGGCCAAACCACAACGTACCCTTGCCCAATTAGCCAAAGACGCCATTGCCCAAACACCAATTTCCGAACTTAAAAAACTCCCGAAAGACGGAGCGACCAATCATGATTTATACCTTTATGGAGACGGTAAGAAATCTAAATGAAAGTTGTATTTGTAGATGCTGTTTTCTGGATCGCTCTTCTAAATCCCTTCGATGATCTTCACGAAAGGGCCTTGGAGCTTGCAGAGACAACCCAAAAAGCTAACCTCTTTACTACTCAAGAAGTCCTCATTGAAGTCCTGAACTATTTTAGTAAAAAAGGGAGCGCCCTCCGCCACCAAGCTGTTACTTTTATTTACGACCTTTTCGGCCAATCTAACATTCATATCGAGAAACAAACTAGTTCTACCTTTCATAAAGGGCTTACTCTCTATGCATCGCGTCTAGATAAAAGATACTCCGCCACAGATTGCATCTCCATGGACCATGCCAAAGAGCTCAATATAAAAGATATCTTAACTAATGACGCTCATTTCACCCAAGAGGGGTTTAATATTTTGTTAAAATAATAGACAGAAGGAGGTGACATTTATTGAGAAAATAACTGAGATTAGAAACTAAGAATGGATCATGATTTAGAATCATGACCCATTCTACTGTGAAGCAAGGCTCACAGTTTTGAAGACAAAGAACCTTAGCTTGGTTTTCATAACTAAGCAAAGACTAATCACAAAATTTATCGACTTTGCTTAATAGAAAACTTAATCATTTGTGTCTTTGTTCGAGGCGGACGTTATTTGTTCGTGGAACAGAAATACATATGTGGGAAAGAAATTTCTCAATTAACTTAAATTAATAAAAAGAAGACAAAATGAATAATGAAATTGTAAACATAATCGCTGCAGCAATTAATACTAAGAAAGTACTTAGTATTATATATGATGGGTATGGTCGTATTGTTGAACCACATGCAATTGGAACTAGCACTGAAGGATGCATTCTTCTTCGCGCTTTTCAATCTGAAGGCGGGAGTAATCATGGAGGTATTCCTGAATGGCGTCTGTTCGATGTCTCCAAAATTGGACGACTGGATACCACGGGGTGCAGATTTAGTGCACCTAGACAGGGCTAACGTCAAAACGATAAAGCGTTAGCTACTATTATCGCACAGTTAAAGTAGATATATGTTTTTTGCGGGCAATTGAAATTGAAGAATCGCTAAGAGAAATCAATTGTCCGCTCTTTGTTTCGGGTGTTTACGACTTGTGAAACTTGAGAAGTCTCCTAGGTTTATCTAATTCTATGATGAATAAAACACAGCTTAAAATAAAGCATCATTACGTACCCGTCTGTTATCTCGGAGGGTTCACTGAGGTAGCTTCAAAAAGTAATTGCTTACACGTTCTAGATCTTGACACCATGAAAAGCTGGAAAGATCTCCCAAAAAATGTTGCATGTGAAAATGATTACAACTCAGTAGATGGAGACCTTCCAGCAGATGCTTTTGAGGATTCGTTTGCCGAAATCGAAGCGGCAACTGCACCGATTTGGCACCGCATGATAGAAACGAAAACTGTTCCTACAGATCCGGAAGAATTACACTGGTTGATGAATTTCCTTACCCTTCTATTATTGCGAACAAAGCCGTCTCGTAAGCTCATTGATGATATGTACTTAGCTTGTGCGCAGGGCGCTATTGATTTGGTAACATCCACACCTGAAAGATTCGAAAGCCAAATAAAACAGATGCAGGACGCTGGAATAGACATGCCAGAGCTCAATCAAGGCATCCCACTTGAGCAAATACGCCAGAGCATGAGAGATGGCTCGTTAGAAATGTCGGTTGAAAACCATAACAATTATTACTTGATCAAAATGGGTGAACAGTCAGTAAAAGTGCTTGAGGTGTTACATGCTCGAAATTGGGCAATTTGGGATTTTACAGATACGGAAGTTAATTTATTTACATCGGACGATCCTGTCTCTGTAGTATGGAATAAACCTACTCCTCAAATTCATCCTGCAGGTTTTGGATTGTCTGGAACCCTGGCAATTATACCACTCACAACCAATCTTGCACTTATTGGTGCATTTGAGAGAGAATTGCTCGTCACTAAAACATCTTCATTGTTAGCTCGCAGAGTTAACGGTGTAACATTGGGACATGCTTTTCGGTTTATATACTCTAGTGACGATAGTCGCAAAGCTACGATTGCGAATGAGTCAGGTGATGTGGAGGTCTGTTTAGATTCCTACCTGAAAAAAAGAGTTGACTCAAATCGGCATTCTCATCAACATACCAACGTACACCGGATGGGTTCACTTATTAGGTGCGCGGCTGAGAAGGTGCCAAACTATATTAATCTCACAACTTAATTTCATAGCTTCCAGATTTATGAATAATAAAACAGAAATTGCCAGATTCGAGGATCACTTTGCCAATCAGATAAGATTCATTTCTAATATCAATAAAGATCAGTATCCCGTATATC
>JAWXBT010000079.1:0-8696 GCA_034440315.1 bacterium | reverse complement strand
AACTCAAGAAGAACGAGGAGAGGAAGTCAAGAAACGCGCTTCTGCATATGGATATAAATACGGGATAGATCCTAGTTTAGCTCTGGCTGTGGCACAAGCTGAATCAAGTTTTGATCCTAAAGCTGTAAGTACTGACGGACATGCTAGTAAGGGTCTTTTTCAACTACTTGATGGTACAGGCAAGGAACTTTTAGAAAAACTTTCTCCAGATAAAGAATACGAGCCATTTAATCCAGAGCAAAATTCTGAGTTGGGTATTTCATACCTTAGGTATCTGCATGATATATTTAATTCAAAATCAGATCTGACGAAAAATAAAGAGACTACACCAGCGGCAAATTCAGCCTCTTTGGAAAAACTTGCCGTAGCAGCTTTCAATGCAGGTCAGGGTAGAGTTGCCTCTGCACAGAACGCAGCTAAGAATGCTGGACTGAACCCAGGTGAATATACTCACATAGAAGCATATCTGCCTGAATCAACTCAAAATTATGTGAAAAAAGTGGACGAAATCAAAGCCAGATATGCAGTTTCAGAAACAGAGATTGAAGGTTCATAAGTTCCTGAAAAATTTTCAAATAAAATCGTTGGCAAGGAGTTTGCACTAAGCTTGATACTGAATTCGTATTCGTCCAGGGAACTATTAGGATGGATATCATTATTATTTTGAAGAAAAATTCCGCCAGGGAGATTAGGCCATGACAATTAATTTACGAAGTAATATTGCGTCTTTGCAGTCTCAACGCAATTTAGATATAACCACCTCTGCTCTTAATAAAACATACGAGAGATTATCCTCAGGTCTTAGAATTAATAAGGCTCGAGATGACGCAGCAGGTTTAGCTATTGCTGAACAGTTAAAATCAGATTCTCGAGTTGCTGCCGTAGCAATAAGAAATGCGAATGACGCGATTTCAGTTATTGCCATTGCTGATCAAGCGATCAATCAAATTACAAGTGTTTTGAGTCGTCTTGCAGAATTAGCAGAACAATCCGCAAACGGTGTGTTTAGTAACGTACAAAGATCTGCACTACAAAATGAGTATGCAGCCCTAAATAGTGAAATTGAACGTATTGCAGTTACTACTGAGTTTAACGGATTGGGACTTCTCAGTGGTGGTGGTCAGGTTATCTTCCAAGTAGGATTTGATGGAAGTTCTTTATCCCAAGTGACTTACTCGGGTGTACAAGCAACATTGGCGGCACTTGGTCTTGCAAACATGAATCAATCTGCTCCATCATTCTCAATTCAAGGCGCAACAGAACTTGAATCTCAATCTGCATCCAGACTCGCTCTTGACGCTATTAATAGTGCCATTTCAACTGTTACTAGAAATAGAGGTCAATTGGGTGCTGCGGAAAGCCGACTTGATATCACAATTAATAACTTACAAGTCGCACGTGAAAATTTCCTTGCAGCAGAAAGCCGAATTAGAGACGTAGACGTTGCTTCTGAAGCTGCTGAGTTGACTCGATTAAGTATTTTACAACAAGCTGGTGCCTCGATCTTGGCTCAGGCTAATCAACAACCATCTCTAGCGCTACAGCTTATTCAGTAGAGAAAGATAAAAAATCATTAGTGTTATTATAATTTATCTGGGGTCCAAGAGGGCCCTAGATTTTTTGGAAGAGCCAGACTTTGTATTATGTAGTAAAGATTATTTAAGGTAATGAGATTTTCAATTTTTAACAGGTAGATCTTTATGCAAGCAACAATAATATTCTTAGCTATTGTATTAATCATCCTCTTCATTATTTCGAGCATGTATAATAAATTAGTTATACTTCGCAACAGGTATAAGAATTCCTTTGCTCAAATTGATGTGCAATTAAAACGTCGCTATGAGTTAATCCCAAATATTGTTGAAACAGCTAAAGCTTATTTAAAGCACGAACGTGAAACATTAGAAGCTGTAATCTCCGCTAGAAATAGAGCTGTTCAAATTAATCAAAGTGCAGAAGGAAACTTAGGAGCTACACAAATACTAGCTATGGCAGGAGCCGAAACTGCACTCAGTGGAGCCTTGGGCAAACTTATGGCGATATCAGAAAGTTATCCTGAATTAAAAGCAAATCAAAACATGATGCAATTAACTGAAGAGTTAACATCGACAGAGAATAAAATTTCTTTTGCTCGTCAAGCCTTTAATGATGCAGTGACGTACTACAATACTTCAATTGAAAGTTTTCCTTCTAATTTTATTGCATCTTTTTTTCATTTTGCACCAACTGCATTGCTTGAGTTAGAAGATAAAGCTGCGGCACAACCAGTAAGAGTCTCTTTTTAAAAAGCATTAAAATGGATTTCTTTGCTCATCAGGATGCTGCAAAACGGCGCACAAAATTACTTTTGTTTTATTATATTCTTGCAATTGCGATTCTAGTTTTACTTACTCATGTTGCAATAATTGGAATATTTATTCTTCCAAGAATGTTGCTAGAAGAATTTGAATCAAAAGCTTATGTTGAACATTTTTATCGCTTAGATATTTTTTGGCCTGTAGCCGCTTGTGTAAGTTTAGTTGTGGCAATTGGATCAATTATAAAGATCTTCTCATTACGTAAAGGAGGGGCTTCAGTAGCTCAGGCATTGGGTGGCAGAGAATTAGATCGAAGCAGCCTTCAGTCCCATGAAAGACGATTAATCAACATCATTGAAGAAATTGCGATTGCTTCTGGTACCCCTTTACCAAGAATATTTTTACTCGATTATGAAGAAGGAATTAATGCTTTTGCTGCTGGATATACGATTAACGATGCTGTTATTGGAGTTACTAAAGGTTGCATAGAAAAACTTTCTCGAGATGAGTTGCAGGGAGTTATAGCCCATGAATTTAGTCATATTTTGAATTCTGATATGCGTCTTAATATCAGATTAATCGGAGTACTCAACGGAATACTTGGTATTTATGTAATTGGACAGACTTTGCTAAGAGGTTTTACTTCTGGAACTAGACGTTCTCATCTCAATCGACGTGGAGGATCGGGAGGATTACCAATCGCACTTTTTGCAATATCATTGGTTGCAATTGGAAGTGTAGGAGCTATGTTTGCACGTCTTATACAAAGTGCAGTTTCTCGACAAAGAGAATATTTAGCTGATTCTTCAGCTGTACAATTTACAAGAAATCCAAATGGTATTGCTGATGCTTTAAAAAGAATAGCTGGTTATGAAATGGGCTCATGGGTAGCGAGTTCCCATGCAGCCGAAGTAAGCCATATGTTTTTTTCTGAAGGCCTCAGCGGATTTTTGGCAAAGTTATTATCCACACATCCGCCACTATCGACACGAATTTTTAGATTAGATCCAAACTTTAAAGGTGAGTTCCCGAAGACAGACTTAGATTTAAGTATTGATACAGAAATGGAGGCTCTTTCAAGTCATGTTTCTGCCCCAAGAACAGAGGTCTCTCATATTAAGATCTCCCCCCAAGATGTGATAAGTTCTGTGGGGACAATTCCAAAAGAAAGTATTTCTAGGGTACAGGAATTAATTTGGGCATTACCCGAATCAATTAAAGCTGCAACTAATGATTTAGAAGGTTCGCAAGCAATTATTTACTGTCTGATGCTCTCATTTGACTATGACATTCGTGCCCAACAAATCGAACTAATCTCTAAAATGATTGATAATACAATACTAACAAAAGTCTTGGAATTTGAAGCAAACTTTGTATCAATTAAAGCACCACAACGGTTGCCCCTACTTGATATGGCAGTAGCTTCTTTACGCAAGCTTTCAAAAACTGAATATATCAAATTTAACGAACTATTAACTCAATTAGTTCAGTTTGATAAACACGTTTCTCTTTTTGAATTTGTGACAATTACAATTATCCACCATGCTGTTGAGCGACAGATTTTTTCTAGAATGCCAATCAAGGTAAAGAGCATGTCTCTTGATTCTATTCTAAAAGAAGCAGCTGTATTATTGTCAGCTATAGCAAATACTGGTCAAGATCGAGCCATATTTGCAGAGCAGTGTTTCGAGGCTGGACTTGAAGAACTGGCCGCAAAGTATGGAGCAAGTTATTTGCCACCTTCCTTGTGTGACTTTAAACTTTTAAATCAAGCATTAGATTTTTTAAATGAAATAACTCCAGATTTGAAACGACGATTAATTGCAGCCTGTGTTAGGACTATGAGTCATGACGGAAAAATTGCAGTCGCAGAGGCGGAGCTTCTAAGAGCAATCTGTGAATCACTTGAATGTCCGTTGCCAGTATTTGGCACGTAAAAACTGAATTTTATTTTACTTGAAACTTAAAGGAATCTCTTAACTTAGAAAGTTGTATCTGAGCTACCATCGTAGCTTTCTCAGCACCTTCAGATAAAACTTTTAAAAGATATTGCTCATCATCTCTAAGCTTATTGTAAGTAGATCTCTTATCCTTTAAATGAGAATTTATAACTTCATAAAGCTCTTTTTTTGCATGACCCCAACCCAATCCGCCTTGCTTCATCCGTTTATCAAGGTCTGCATATTCTTCTTTATTTGCAAAAAGAGAATAAAGTTGTCCAATCAAGGATGGTCCCAGTTCTTTTGATGCTTCAAGAGGAGTGCTATCACTTTTTATTGACATGATTTTCTTTTCTAGATTTTTCTCGTCGCAAAAGAGTGGAATTTCGTTACCATATGACTTTGACATTTTTCGACCATCAAGACCTGGAATTGTCATCACATCTTCTCTAATCACAGGTTCAGGCAATTTAATAAAATTTTCACCTAGTATTGCATTAACTGAACCAGCAATATCACGTGACATTTCTACATGTTGTTTTTGATCCTTACCTACAGGCACGATGTCGACATTATACATTAAGATATCGGCTGCCATTAAAATTGGATATGCAAAGAGTCCATGATTAACATCTTTGCTTTGAGAGACCTTATCCTTATAAGCGTGAGATTTCTCTAAAAGTCCCATGCCTGTGAAGCAAGAGAGATACCATGCATATTCAGTAACAAAGGGAACATCGGATTGACGATAAAAAGTATGTTTCTTGATATCAAGTCCCAGAGCAATCCAAGTAGCAACTAAATCCATTGTAAATTCATGAAGATTATTGCCATCTTTACTTGAGGTTAGGGCATGAAAGTCTGCAATAAAATAAAGACAATCGTAGGAATTTTGATACTCAATGGCAGGTTTAATAGCCCCAAGGTAATTCCCAATGTGAACATTCCCACTAGGTTGAATACCTGTTAAGGAGCGTTTTTTTGATGATGGGGTCATATCATGTTGAATTTACGTCTCTTGATTGATTAAGTCCATAGTGAGTGACATAATTCCGAAGCAAAGTAATAAATTAATTCCCTCACTGTCGAGCCGACCGTGAGGGAGGCAGAACGAAAAAAAAGCAAGTGACTCAATAAGATAACCTTTAGTCATGAAAGTGAAGTTATTGATTTTGTGCAGATATTAAAATATCTCACTTTATATTTAATAGTTAGCATTGGTAGTAATCGATGCAAGATGAAAGAACCGAAAGCCTTGAATTAGAGAAAGCAACAGAGATCTCTTTTGCTACTTATTCAGAATTAGCGGCTATAAATCCCATAGTTTTGAAAGAAATACTTGCTTGCGGTCCCAGTGAGAAGGTTAATCGATGTTTAACAACACTTCTTACTTGCTCGAAAGACTTAGCAGCAAAAATTAGAGAATCAGATCCAAAAATATTTTTGGAAATTAGTGTAGAACTGTGGTCACTATTTATCGCAAGACCTTGTGGCGATGGAGAAGTGATATCTAAGGAAATAAGGGAAGTTTTTGCTGATGTTCTGAGTGATTTCGAACCACGATATTTTCATTCAAGACTTTCCTATCATCATGAAGAATTAGAAAGAGAGATTTCAGAGAGAGATGGAAGTCTAATCTTACATAATTTACCAATTGGAAAAGAAATTATTAAAAATGGGGGATGTTATGATTGTAAATTTGCCCATGCTATTTGGAGACTTTTACAAACGGATCCTGATTTAGAATTCAAAGATTTTGCTAAGCAGATATTAAATAGATTAGATAGTACAAAGAAATTCGGTTTTGAGCCTGTTGAGTCAATTCATGCAGATCAGAATACACAAGAAAGAATCGACAAATTACAAAAATATTTATACCAATATTATTATAGAACAGTTGCTTTTACCTTGGAAGCAAATGCATCAAGTTATATAATCGGACAAGTTTTTGGAAAACTTTTACCACAACAACCGCTATTTTTTGCGAGTCTAAGAAATAGTATGGAAAGACTTGGGGTATATAATAGTGCCGAATTTGCTCAAATACTCGACGTCGATTCACTTGATAAAAAAACTGCAAAAGAATTCAAAAGTAGTAAAAATACAAGATCTCCGAAGAAATTTGCTGCATGGTTAAACGGATCTGAAGCTTTTGAACATGTAATGAGTCCAGCTCTAATTTATGTCGCCAGAGGAGGATTTGAGGCTGCAATATCTAATACTGCCGAAGAGATTTTGAAAGTTTTACATATACCAGTGCCTGATAAAATAGATGTTAATACTTATTCTCAATCTGTTTACCGAAATGCCGAATGGCTCTATTATTTCCCGCTAAGCATCTGAGAAAATTAGTTGATTTAACTGTAGTGAGTGACAAATAGAATTCTAAAAACTCAGAAACTAAAAGCTATAGCAGTTCTCATAATTCTGGGAGAGAAGCAGCTAAGCTTTGTAGAAGTATGAGCTTTGGAAAAGAGATTTGAAAAGCCTACGGCTTTCAGATTCTCGAATGAGAACCGCTATTTATTATTGGTCGTGCCTCAGGCACGAAGGGCTATAGCATCTCATGCAAGGCTTTTGGTTCTCATCAGGAAGTTCAAGAGATGCGATAGTCAAATTTTTTGATTATTTCAAATGAAGTATTTCGTTGTGCTGGTATAAAACCAGCGCGACGAATATGAAAAACCAATTCATCAGGAGTCATTAAGCAACGAACTGCGGTATGCCCACCTGCTTGAGAAACGACATTCTCTTCAATCATAGTGCTTCCAAAATCATTGCAACCAAAATGAAGACCAATGGCAGCAATATCTGGTCCACATGAGGGCCAGCTAGATTGATGATTTAAAACATTATCTAAGAAGATACGACTGAGTGCTATATTTTTTAAGTATTCAACTGGACCAGCTCCTAAAGTATCAGCTCGTTTACTACGTCCTAAAGAGGTATTTTCATTATGTTGTAAGGGCCATGAAATGAAAGCATTAAAACCCTCAAGTCCTTTTGCCAGACTTCTATCCTGTAAATTACGTAACTTCTCTAAATGATTTAATCGATGATTTAATGATTCTCCGAAGCCAATCACCATGGTGCAGGTAGTTGTAAGATTTAAACTTTGGGCTACTTCCATTACCTCGATCCATTCATCAGCTTTTATTTTCTTAGGACTTACTCGGTTACGAACTTCGTCATCTAAAATTTCTCCACCGCCTCCTGGAAGACCTTTCATGCCGACTTCTTTAAGTGTGGAGAGAACTTTATGACAAGAAAGTCCGGAAACTTTCATCATCTGTTTTATTTCTGAAGGAGAAAAGGCATTTAGTTCAATGGGATATTTTTTATGAATCCAAGAAATTAAATCGACATAGTAATCAAAAGATAGATCATCGTTATGCCCACCTTGAAGTAAAATCCTCGTGCCTCCCAAAGCCAAGGTTTCTTCAATTTTCTTACCAATAACTTCTTTTGATAAAACATAGGCTTCGGAGTGTTTTGAATTTGGTCTATAAAAGCCACAAAAAGTGCAGTCAGTATTACAAACATTTGTATAATTAATGTTGCGATCAATTAAAAAAGAAACAATTTTACTTGGATGAGCCTTAGCTCTAATAGAATCAGCAAGCTCTCCCATTTCTGTAAAAGTTAAGTTTTGCCAGAGAACTTTTGCTTCTTCTGTCGCAATGCGTTGACCTGAGTGAATCTTCTCTTTAATCTGTGCTAAATTCGGTGCTAACATAATTTTAGATAATATCTTTTAACCATTTAAAATCAAATCCAATTGGATCTGATTTTCGACCGATTGGGAATGCAACCTCGTAATGAGGTAAGATATATTTAATATTATGTCGGGTTTTAATCATTTTTATCAGTTCTCGAAGAGCAAAAATTTGCATATCTGGATAGGGATCAAGCCCATCATTGAGATTAACCATCTCAATACCAATAGAGAAATCATTAACTCGCTCACGACCATCTTTCATTTTTGAGGCTCCTGCATGCCAGGCCCGTTTTTCTTCTGCTACATGCCTAACTAAGGATCCATCACGATCAATCGTATAATGAGCCGAAACTTTGGCATTAGGATCAGAGAATTTAGCGATCAAGTCTGCTAATGTATTCAAAACAGTGGCATGAAGAAGGACAGTATCTATCTCGATATTCGGAGTTCGATCATCAAAGTTCGGGCTAGGAGCCTGACGTATATTCAGTGGTTTTGATGGGCTTTGTTTCATAGTAATAAGTAATATATATAGTGTTTTTCGAAAATTATTGTCGTATCATAAGATATAGAATAGATATTAAGCTAAATCTTGTTTCTTGTTAACCCTTCGGGTTAACTATAATTTTTGAAAATAAAAAACACTATTTATTGTCCCTCCAGGGGATAGCAAATCTCAAAAGTCTTTGCTTTTCGGCAAAGACTTTTGAGATTTGCTATAGTAGTAACGGAATCTACTTT